>NZ_JBSXOQ010000086.1:0-20768 GCF_056859495.1 Sphingobium sp. L-44
CTTCAAAAACAGCTCTGCCAAGCAGGCCAGAACCCAAAGGAGAAAACCACGGGTTGACCCACCCATGACACCCGAAACATAATCCGCAGACGGGTCACTTCTCGATGGAAAACCCGGGTCACTTCTCAGTGGAAATCAACATCGACACGGTGGTGCTCAGCGTGGACACGGTCGTGGTCAGCGAAGACAGCGCGGTTGCCTGCACCGAGATGGTCGAACGGGCCGAGCCGGGCGAGTAGGCTACCGGCGTAGCAGTGTCTGCCAGAACCTCGGCCACTTGCGGTCGCAGGAACCACGCCCAGCTGTCGGTAGTGCCGGAATTGGTGCCGAACTTGCGCAGGTTGAGCCGGGCGCGGACTGCGCCGGTCGGTGCCTGGACCTTGAATGAGCGGACAGGGAAACTGGCAAGGGTGTTGCCGCCGCCTGCGTCCCCGAAAGGCCCAACGCTCGGCGCTGACCCAATAGCTGCCCCAGCGCTGTCCAGCCACATAAGATAGATTTGGATTTGGCAGCGGTGAGAGGCGGCATAGACCGACACGTCATACCATTTGCTGGCCGCCACCTCGATCGTCTGCGTCCAATCGGCATAGCCCGTCGAGGTGGTGTTGTTCTGCTGGATGACGATTGTGTTCTCATTCGGAGGGTACCACTGCGCGTCGGGAGCGTTGCGCAGCCCCACAGAGCCGTTGCCGCCAGACGTGGTGAAGATCCATCCAGACGTGTCCAGGCCGAAATCAGTGTTGACCAGCAGATTTCCACCGCCGGCATTGATCTGCGTTTTCAGGGTCGCCACGTCGCCAACCGCATTGCTGACGGTCGTCTGCAAAGTGCTGATTTGCGCGCCCTGGCTCGACAGAGTGGTCTGGAGCGTGCTGATCTGCCCACCCTGCGCTACGATCTGGGCTTCTAGGCCATCGACATCGCTGATGATGCCGGCGGCCTGAGATTGCAGCGAAGAGATATTGGCCTGGGCGGTGGAAGCCTCCCCCTGCAACGTCGTGACGGCCGTATTCAGCGACGAGGTCGAGGACTGAAGCGAAGCGATGTTGCTCTGCGCAGTATCAACCTCGCCATTCAGCGTGGAGAGCGCGGCGTTGACCTGTGAGAAGTCAGCCGAGACGCTGCTTTCAATCGCCGCGATCTGCGTCTGGGCGGCGGCGATATTGGCCTGAGCAGCGGCCGTATCCTGCTCCAATTGCGCCAGCTGGTCCTGCTGCTGGCCGATGGTACCGGAAATGTCGGAGATGATGCCGACGCCCGTCGTCACCGCCGCAAGGATGGTGAAATCGCCATCGATCTGTTCGACGCGATAGCCCACGCGGACCTGATATGCCGTCTCGCTTTGCAGTGGTGCGATGACATGCTGGACCGGCTCGTTCGCCGACAGGATCGCGGAGCGGGTCCAGGTCGCATCTGCTGGCAGCTTATAGTCGATCAACACCGCGTCCGCCGATGGCATCTCGCTATTGCCGGTCAAGACGATCGCGGGCAGGCCTTCACCGGTCACCGTACCGGCCGCCGCCCAGTTCGCCGCGGCAGGGGCTGGCGGCTTGAGATCCGGCGCGGTCAGGCTGAAGGGCGCCGGCGGCGTGGTGCTCTGGCCAAGTGCATAGGCGTGCTTGGCATAGGTCTCGGTCTGGGCCGAAAACGACACCTTGCCGGTCGACGGGTCCGGGGCGCGGCGCGTGATGAGCACCGGCTGATTGACCAGGCCCTCTTCCGGCACGTTGAGCAGGATGACATCGCCCGTCTTCAGCCCGATCCATTCCGGGCCGGTCGTGAAGTTGATGGGGCCAGCCTCGCGGCTGTTGACGATATCATAGGCCGCGAGCTGGCCCGGCTGCTTCGCCACCTGCCCCGAGAACACCTGCACCAGCGGATAGTCGATTTCCTTGGTGCGCTGGCCCTTGTCGGCGGTCACATAGTCGCTGACCGTGATCGCGGTACCGGAAATGACCGACCAGTCGCTAGCCTCATCGACATAGCGCGGGATGACGCTGTTGAACCGGTCGCGCCGGCTCTTGGTCGCGGCGATCGACAGGCTGTCGAGCAGGTGCCGGCTCTCGATCGTGGCGATCGCCGTGCGGGGCGTCGAGACGAGGCAGCCGACCATGGCGCCGGTCTGGGTCGGAATCGCGCCGCCAGCCTGCAGGATCCGCTTGAGCGTGTCCCACTTGCTGTCCGTCGTCCATTCGACGCCGCCGACCTTCCAGCCATTGGCCTCGCAGACATTGGCGCATTCGACGAATTCGGCGACGCGGATATTCGCAACCGGCGCGCCGATGCCGCAGGTCCGCTTGCCGTTCTGCCAACGCCCAAGCGCCCAGGTCAGCGCATGCAAGCCCGGATTGTCGGACCAGACATAGGTCGACTCCACCAGCGCGCGGCAGGAACCCGAGCCGCCGGGATAGGTGCTGTCGAGGCGAGGATCATAGACCTTGACCCAGTTGCCGATCCACGCAGGTTCCGGCGCGCCGGCGCCGTACATCTCGCCCTGCTTGTTGTAGCGCAGGCACCACATGGCATGCGTGATGCCGGACAGCTTGTGCGAGGTGGTCCAGCCAGGCGCGGAGCCGCCGACCAGGGACAAGGCTAGGGCGCTGGTCTGTTGGCCGCCCAGATGGATCTTTTGCCCCTGATAATCATGATAGTCGCCGATGGCGTTGCCGCTGCTATCGAACGTGACGATCTCATTGTCGGCGGTAAACTTCTCGATGCCGCCGATCGCCCCGCCAATGCTGAGTAGCGCGCCAAACCACAGCAAATCGTTGAACTTGGTATAGCCCGGCCGCGTGTTGGTGTTGGCATATATGCGCAGGCCCGACATACGGGTTCGGCCCATCGCATATGGCAGGCCCGACTGCGGGTTCGTCGTGAAGCTGGTTTGGCTGCCCTGCGACGACATGCCCGGTGCGGTCGCAGTGGAGATGGCCGTTAGAATGCCGGCGGCGAGGCCGCCATAGGTGCCGATCGCGGTGAGGGTGGCAGCGGATGCAACGCCAGCGATGCCTGCCGCACCGGCCATGCCAGGCGCAAGCAGTGGCGCAGCCGCGCCGGCGGTGGCCGCGACCAGTGCGACCGCGCCGACAACCAGCGCCGCCTTGCGCATGAAGCCCGACATTAGAGCACGCTCCAGGCGAAGTCGGGCGTGAGGTCGACCGCGACCAGACCCTGGTCAAGATGATCCTCGTGGAAGCCGAGCACATGGCCATTGCTGGCATAGATACCGATCGCCGCGATCCCGTCATGACCATCGGCAACGACAAGATCACCCAGCAGCAGGCGGGAATAGGGGATGCGCGTCAGACCAAGGCCATCCAGCAGGTCAGGGATCGTGTCATAGCCCATGCGCACGATCGCGCGCTGAGCACCGATCGCGCTGGAATAGCTGCCGGCCTTGCTGATCGAGATCTTGAACCCCATCTTCTTGAGGTGGAAGGCAGCGACCTTGGCGCAGTCGACCTTGCCCCAGGCAAAGGGACGCCCGCGGAACCGGGCCATGGTTGCCTCGATCGCGGTGTGGCGGATTTCGAGCGGGGTCATACGTTCTGGGTCTTCGTGTTGAGGGTGGCAGCCACGGCCGCCGAGAAACCAGATTTCACGCTGCTGCCCTTTGGAGGCTTGACGCCCCAGTAAAGATTGACATCGGTGCCGGTCATGAATTCGAGGCCCAGTTCGCCGGGCCAGATGGACTGGTGCCAGCCGTTGGAAGCGCGTTGCCCTTCTTCGGTCTCAAACAGCCGCTCGAAGACGCTGACGATTGTGAACTCGACCGTGCGCGCGCCGCTTTCATCGATGCCGATCGTCGGCACGTCGATCTCGCCCAGGAACAGGATTTCGGGCGTGCCGATCACCGCGCCGGTCGCAGCGTCGACCGCGCCGACCATGATGGTTGCGACACTGCCCTGCATGTTGGGATGAGACAGGACGGCCGTCGCACTCACGTCCGGCGGCATCAGGGTGACGGTCACTTCTGGCGCGCTATCACCCATCTCCTCGGACAGTTCGGATATGCTGGCGATCGTCCCGAAAGACGCGTCTATTCCAGCGTAAATCTCGGTGCCGATTTGTAGGGAAGCGGACCCGTCGAGCAGGCGAAGGGTGTAGCTGGGCAACTCGATTTTGAGGGCGCCAAAGAGCAGCGGGGCAGGCTGAGCCAGCGCATTTTTCAGCGCGGCATCCATCAGGCGGCTTCCATGATCGAATAGCTGATTTCGCGCGCGTTATCGAGGCCGATCTGCCAGTTCAGCTCTTCGCCCGGCAGGACATTCCCCTCGATCATGGGGTGAGCAAGCTCCAACACATCATTGATCGAAAGCTGAGTGCGCAGCATCGGGAAGATGGACGCGGACAATGCCCCGGAAGCGTTGGCAACCCCATCTGCCGTGAACATGTAAATGTAGCGCTTGCCCGCATGAATCAGGCTGAAGAATTGCCCTTCCTTAACGGTGTAGCCAGGCGTCAGCCCCTTGATGGGAATGGTCGATCCGCTGGTGACAGTGGCACTCACCAATGGCGCGCCCGGCGTTCCTGGGTCGAAGTCCAGAAGCGGCCACGGCAATATGACCGTCTGGGTTTTGCCTTGCAGCAGGCGGGAGAGGTAAATCATGCCCTCACCTGCCTCCATGGCCGGCATGGTGAGGCGAAGACCGAAGCGCGTTCCCAGTCGATTGATGATCTGCTCAGGGCCGCCGAGGAATGGCGTGAGCACTGTGCTCCACGACCGTAGCAGCACCTGATAATCGTTAGGATATGGGCAGGTGGGCAGGGCGATCGGCATGGGCCGAAGATGGAACAGTGCCGCCTATCGGTTTACCGTCGTCAGCGGCCGGGGATGCGCCGTCGAGCCGCTCGGGTTGCATCACTGCCCGCCGCATTGCGAGCCTGCGCGCTGGCCGCAACTCCGATTGGGGCAGCCACTTGCGTCGCTCGTTGGTCAACCCGAGCGTCGAAATAGTCGTTAGCCTCGACCTTCACCACCACGGTCTGCTGCACCGGCCTCGCGCCCATGCCCGCCGCGGTCACGCCCGTCATCGCGCGCGCAGCGGAAGTGTCGCCCGAAGTCAGCGCGGCAAGATTCTGGATGCCAATCCGGTCGACGGCATTTGCCGGGATCACATATTCGCCGCGGTGAACGACGCCCGCGACCTCATTGCGAGGGCCGTCGCCGGTATAACCACCGGTTGCGAAGCCTTTGGGCGTGTAATTGTCGAGCCAGCTTTGCGCCTCGGCGCTAATACCGCCGACGCTGCTACTTCCACCCAATCCAAGGAAGGAGCCGATTGACCCGATTATGCCCGCGCCACCATTGCTGCCAAACAAGGCCTGTTTGGCGGCAAGCCGCACAAGATCCTGGATGATGCCGTTGATGACATCACCTGCGATCCCGCCCAGCTTGATATATTCCGTGCTGGCGTTGGCCAGGCCATCCGCCAACCGATCCACGGCGTCGATGTCGATCTGCTCGATAGCGTCGCCCATATTGGCGGCGGTTTGCCGGACCTCTCGGCGGCGTTGCTCCAAGGGGGATTCGTATTGGCGGTCCAAACCTTCTCGACGCGCAGCCAGCCGGCGCTCAAGTTCCGCACGCGCCTTTGCTGCATCGAGAATCTGCCCGTTAGCGATCTGAAGTTCAAGCCGCTGGCGCTCCTCCTGCTCTACGATACCGAGAATTGCTTGCTCGGCAGCGAGGCGATCTTTTCGGTTGGTTATGAGGTCAGCTTCAGCCTCTAGCGCCTCACGTTCGCTAGCGAGGGCGTCTTGCGCCATCTGCTTCTGCTGGTCCGAAAGGTCTTTGAACACCGCGCTGTAGACATTAGCTGGGCCGGCGACGGTGCTTCCCTTCTCGTCCATTCCGAAAAGGGCGTTAAGCTCCTTTCGGAGGGCAGCCTTGCGTTCTTCGCTATATTCCTTGCTCGCGTTGATGTCGGCCAGACGCTGCTTGTACTCGATATCGAGAAGCTCGGTTTGGAGATCGGCGCGCTTTTGAGCGTCGGTGGTGACCTGCAATTCCGCTTGTAGCTGCTCTGCTTTCAGCCGGGAAAGATCGTCATTATAGCGGGTGGTGATCTCTTCGGCAGTGGGGCCGGAGCGTGATTTTTTCTTATCGGGGCCATCGGCAACTGTTGCGGCAGGGGTGGTGACAGGCGCATTGGCCACCTCCTTTTCGGCAGCGCGCACGGCGTTGACGGCCTTACCTGCTGCGATAAATTCTTTTGATGCTGCATCAAGTGCGCGCGATTGTTCGGTTGAGCCGTCGCCGCCTCGCGCCCTTCGATCGGACAGCGCAACTTCGCGGGTGGTGATAACTGGGCGGCGTTGGCGGCTACCGGGGATGGCCTCGTATGTGACATCCTGCTCCTCACGCACGCCGCGCTTGGCAAGGTTAAGCGCTTTCTCCGCTTGTTGGGCGCGGAGATACGCCTCTGCCTTGGCGAGCGCGATTGTCTCTTTGGTTAGCTGGGCGCGCGCGTTCGTCAGCTTTCCGGTCGATCCGGCAATGCGGTCGGTGCGATCGGCCGCCAGAACTTGGTTCAAGGCTTGCTGCTGATCGGTCAGCGCATTGGTCGATTTTGACGCGTTACCATTTGTTAGGGCGAGATAGGCGACGCCAGCAGCAAGAGCGCCCACCGCAAGGATGACAGGGTTGCCCACCAACCCGATTAGAGCGGCGCGGAGGCCGACTGTAGCAACCTGCGTCTGAATCGTGGCAATCCGGGCCGCCGCCATGGCGCCGACATAGTTGACCCCAAGGCCAATGGAAATCGCAGCAATTGCCGGAATGAGGGTGTCCAGATTCTGCGCGATTGTGCCGAACGTCTCACCAAGGGCAGTAGAAACGCCGTTCGCCTTGTCGGCTTCACCAAAGTAGACCGTCAGCGCATTGTTGAGCGTGGTGTACCCCGCTGAAAGTGTCAGCGTGGCATTGGCGGCTTTGCCTTCCAGCCCGTCCGCGCCAGCGAGGATGGCCTGCAAGAACTCCTGACTGCTGACCTTGCCGTCCTTCACCAGCGCGGTCAGCTTGGAAACCGAACCACCAAAGCGCGTCGAGCCGTTGGCGGCGGCCTCCAGCAGAGGGTAAAGGCCGTCGAGAAGACTGTTATATTCTTCTGCCTGAATCTTCCCGCCGCGTAGCGCCTGCGTCAACTGCAATAGCGCGCCGCTTGCCTCTTGGGACGATATGCCGGTGATTTTGAGCGAAGCCGATACTGCATCCGTCAGTCCGAAGATGTCTGATTGAGACGCCCCCAATTCCTTGCTTGCTTGGGTCAGTTGTCCATAGAGGTTCGACAGGCCCTCAATCTCGACGCCATATTTCTGCGCTGATGCGAATAGGCGGTCCTGCACCGCTTTCATCGCCTCACCCTCAAGGCCAGCGATGCGGAGGTTGTTTTGCAGGCGGGTGAAGCTGTCCGACATTTCGGAAAGCTGGTTCACCGTGACATAGGCGCCGATCGACAGGGCGATGTTGCGGATGCCGGATTGCACGCGGTCTGCGTTCGCTTGGATAGCGTCGGCCGCCCGCTTCGCCGCAATCTCCTTATCCCGCGCCGCCTTTTGAGCGGCGTCAGCGGCCTTCTCATGCGCCCGCTTCTCATCGTTCGCGGCTTTCTCAGCCGCCTTTGCTGCATCCTTGGCGGCCTTGGCTGCATCCGCTGCTGCCTGCCGCTGTTCCTTGGCGGCTTTCTCCTCCGCGATTGCTGCCTCTTGAACGGCGCGAGCCTCTTCGCGGGCGGCCTCCGTTGCGGCGGCGGCAACCTGCTCCTTGGCCATCTCGACTTGGCGGCTTGCCGCTTCAATCGCGGCGGCGGCTTCCTTCTCTGAATTAGCCTGGGCAGTGGCAGCGGCTTCGATTGCGGCGGTGGCCTTATCGACCGCCGCTTGCTTTGCCGCTTCCGCTTGTGCGATGGCAGTCGCAGCAGCCTTGTCGGATGTTGCCATCTGCTGGAAAGCTGCGATCATGCGGTCTGCTGCCGCGTCAATTTTGTTGGCGGCGACTAGGATTGCGCCTGAAACCTGATCGTTGAGCCGGATCACATCTTTGAGAGACGACTTATATTCGGCGTCCTGCGCTTTGAGTTGCAGGATGACAGGATCGATTTCAGCCATGCGATCATGCTATGGCCGGGAGACTCGTGGGATTACCGTCGTTGGGGGGATGAGCAGTTGGCTTCGATCAAGATACATGCCGGTGACTGGGGTGAGAACAAAGTTGGCGGCTTCTCGTTTGACTCGTTTAGCTTGCCAAAGGCGGGTAAGTTCATGCCCGAAGGGATTCATAAATCAGCGTTGACTGAAGTCGAATTAGCGACTGAAGAATCGGTGAAGCGCATTGGTGGCACGGTTGGGTGGGGCGCGGCGGGCGCTGTCATCCTTGGTCCTGTTGGACTGCTGGCGGGCCTATTGTTGGGCGGCCGGAAGAAAGAGGTGACATTCGTCGCCAAGTTCAAAGATGGCCGGAAGTTCATGGGCACGACTGATGCAAAGACCTATACGCAGATAGCGGCAGCAGTATTCAAATGAGCTGGCTTAGCCGCCTTCTGTCTAGGCGAAGCTTCCCGATCCTGGCCGATAGGGTTTCTCGTGTCAGGTCGGTCATGGGCAATGATACTATGATCCAGGTCTATGCCAACAACATGGCTGCTGGCCCGTGCAGTGCTTGCACTGCGTTGGCGGCGAACCCGGTTCCTCTATCGTTGGCGCCATCTGGGCCTTTGCCATCATGCCCCCACCCCGACCAATGCGCATTGCATTGGCGAACGATTTATAGCCCGGATTGAAATAAGGCGGCCCGAAGGCCGCCCTGTATAACCGCTGTCGTTTATAATTGACAGCTTTTGACCTGTCGTTTAAAAGCGACAAATGGATTACGAGGTCGCTACTACAGAAGAGTTTGATGACTGGCTTGATGCCCAGGAATCGGACGTTCGTGAAGCGATATCGACTCGTATTTTGCGCGCCCAGTCGGGCTTATTCGGCGATGTGGAGCGAGTCGGCGATAAGGTGACTGAAATGCGGCTCCATATGGGGCCGGGCTATCGGGTTTATTTCACAATTCAAGGCCGAGTTTTGATTATCCTGCTCTGCGGTGGTGAGAAGAAATCACAAAAGAAGGACATCAAGAAGGCAAAAGGTATGGTTGCTGACCTTTAATAGCATCGCCTTTTCGTTGGTGAGGAAACGACATGGCAATCAAAATCAAGCGCTTCGACGCTTCTAAGCATTTCGATACCCCGGAGGCGCAAGCTCGCCTTATCGATGATGCGTTTCAGAGTGGCAACGCCGGATATATCGCAAACGCCCTCGGTGTGATTGCCCGCGCGAAGGGCATGACAAATCTTGCGAATGAAACCGGGCTTAGCCGCCAAGCCCTCTATGCCGCACTGAGCGAAGGTGGGAACCCATCTCTTGATACGATCGTGAAAGTGACACGCGCCCTGGGCATCGATCTGCACGCAGCCGCAGCGAATGACGTGAGTTCCGAGCGCGAGTTGGCGCACGCCTAACCACCCATCCGCGCAGCCATAACAGCCGCCAGCTTGTCAGGGTCGCCGCCGGCCTTGCCGCTATCGGCACCGGCGGCATCGTTATGTGCTTCCAGCGCCTCGAAATACTCGCCGATGCTGACGGAGCGATAGTCCAGCCCAAGCTGACCGCAGTTTGCGATTACCTGTCCACGCCGGAGGGGCTGTGATTTTCCTCGGTCAGATTGTCCGGCTTTTTTTTTAGGTCGATGCCTTTGATGGCGGCATGCAGGACGGCCCAAGCTGTGCCGACGCATGAGGCGATCTTGCCGGGCTGCATCGCTTCGCCGACAAGGCGGGCGGCCAGTTGCGCGCCGACCTCGAACCGATCGCCGCCCTTCTCGCCAGAGTTGCCAGCGACCAGCGCTTGCTCAAGGATGTTCTGAATATCGCCCCAGAACACGGTCGCGCCGGGCAGCACTGAAACCTCACCGGTCGTCGGATCTACTCCGATGCCGCCGGACAGCTCATCATAGATCGTGAATACCGAAACTGGATAGCCTGCGGGCCGCCATGGTCCGCGATCGCCTGCCCGATCATGCGAGCGTGATGGTTCTGCAACTCGACCTTCGCGGCGTGAGCCGGATCGGCCTTGATGACCCGGTGCAGCGTGAACATGCTGGTCAGCAGGTCGATATAGGCTTTGGTCAATTCTTCGTTCATGCGCTCTTCCCCTGGAATCCTGCGATGGCGGCTTCAGCGGCCTCTCGGGTCAGACCGAGCGCCACATAATCCTCGACGGTGATCGATTTTGGGCCGCGCAGCTTGGTCGGGTCGATCGTGCGGACCTTCTCGGCAGCGATCCGTCCGATCCCAAATTCCTTCATGATCGAGGCTGCGTCATCAGGGCTGCACGCGACGAATGGCTCACGCTCGATGCGCGGCGCTCCATTAGCGGCGGACAGGATGGCTTCAGCCATCTTGCGTAGGCGGCGGACCTTCTGCCGGCGTTCTTCAACCATCGGGTCGGCGAAAGACCGGATGGCCCCGACGCTCGGCAGGAAGCCGCGTTCGGATTTCTTCACCGCCTCATCGATGGCCTGTCCCACGATGTCCTGCGGCAGGTCGGCCAACAGGCGGATCGTTTCGTGAAGCCAAGCCGTGGCGCGATCAGCGTCGCGATCATTCGACATGGCCAGATACATGGTCGACAGCCGATCCTTGAGCCACTGGCCGTTCACGGGCGCCAGCGTGGCTTCGGCCTGCTCGGCCAAGCCGGGAACGCGCTGACGGTCTTCGTCGCTCAAGCGGGACAGGCCGGTGGGCACATCCCATTCGCTCAGGCTGAACTGGTTATCCGAAATGGCCGACGCGATCGCGCGCGGCATGGAGAGCTTCGGAAACTGACCCGCGACTTGAAGTTCCTGACCCATTTCGATTTTCCCTCATGATCCTGTCGTGCTGATCGCGGATGCGGTTGTGCCAAACCTTGTCCCAGTCGCTTCGGGCGGCGTCGCGAGTGCGAGTGGCCCAGTAATCCCGGAAGCCATCAAGCTCCCGCTCCTCCCGGCCAGGTGGCCATTGGGCTGTCAGCTGGGCGACGGTCGGGGGAAGGGTGGAAGGGTGCCAGTTGGCAGGAATGCGATGCCCCTTTGCCGGTTGGGCGCGCGACATCACCACTGAGGTATCTTTAGATACCGAAGTATATTCTTTCCCTTCTTCTTCTTTGGTCCGCTGTTGCCCCGACGTTGCCCCGTTTTGCGGTTCGACGTTGCCCCGCTCGATTCCTTCCGGCGCTTGGTAACGCTCGTAATTACAGATACTTATGATGCTTTGGCCTTGCCCCGCTGCGTGGTCCGACGTTGCCCCGATTTTGGTTCGCGTCTCGATCATGCCTTCGGCGACCAACAGCTTGAGAAAGCGGTCGACACGGCTCTTCGACCAGCCCCATTTCTCGGCCAGGAAGCGCTGGGCAAAACACAGTTCGCCCCGGTCGAGATCGATCATTTCGCCCTTGATGCGAGCGCGTGATGGCTTCCATGCCGCATGCTCGATCAGCCATGCCCATGCATCGCGCCGGGAGAACTCCTCCCGGTCGAAGATCGGGTTGTCCTGCCAACCACGATGCATGAGGAAATAGCCGCTCACTGAGGCAGAACCTCCACCTCAACCCGCCCCGGCGCTTCGGGCGCGGCGAACTCATAGGCCGGCACAAACCGGCTATCATTCACGCCCAGCGCATCAGCGATGCCGTCGAAATAGGGCTTCATCCGGTTGGGATAGTTCACCCGGTCGCCGCGCCGGTTGGCGGGCACGAACCGGACGCGCACGGTTATATCGCCCGTGGCCGGCATAGCGGTGCGAACAGCAAGCGCGGCGTTGCGCGCCCACTCCCGGTGCTTCTTGGTGTCGGCGATCTTCTTCCACTGGCCGTTGCCCTTGGCGTGGCCAGCGAGAGAGGATGCGGGGAAGGGCAGGTCGAATTTCATATCGCGTCCACTGGTTTCATCCTCGCCCCGGATTGCTCCGGGGTCCGGTGATGCCAGTGGGTCACTCCATGCCGAGCGCCGCCAGATAGGTCTGGAGGATGTGCTCCATTTCCTGGCGATCGTGGGGCTGCATTTTCCGCAGCTTGATGATCTCGCGCATGATCTTCGGGTCGTAACCGGTCGCCTTGGCCTCCAGATAGACATCCTTGATGTCGTCCCCGATGCCCTTCTTTTCCTCCTCCAAGCGCTCGATGCGCTCGATCAGGAGGCGGAGCTGGTCGGCGGCAACGTTTCCTTCGGACATGGTCATTTTCCTTCCGGGTTGAGAATGGGCAGGGGCGGCAGGCAAAGCTGCTCGCGCATCAGGCGGGCACGGGCCTTGACGGCTTCGCGGTGCTGGTGGTGACCAATAAGGGCCAGCTCACGGGCGGGGTTCGGCGCAGCGCGGCGCGCGAAAATACGGCGCCAGTTCACAGCGCCAACCTCCGTATCGCTTCCCGCACGGTGGGCGGGGAACAACCGATCTTGCGAGCGATGGCGATGGGGCTAAGACCCTCGCCCTTGAGCGCGCGGACCTGCGCATCGCGATCGGCGCGGATATCGTCATAGACGTGCGGGGGCTGGAGGATCACGCGGCCGACGTTGCGGGTCGCATCCGCCGCCTTCCGCACAGCCTCAGCCAGCGCGGCTTCCTGGGGGCCGGTCATGCTGCATCCCCATGGCTGGAAACCGGCAGCACCGTGGCGATCAGCATGTCAGCAGCCTCACGCACGGCCGGGCGCTCGACATGATCGATCCGGCCATCGGCGGCAGCGGTGGCGATCACCGACAGATGCTGCATGGCGGCCGCGGTCATCACCATCGGGCAGGCGTCTTCCGCTTCGTCCAGTGGGCGGGCTGCATAGCCGATGTTCGCCAGGATCGCGTTGACCGCTTCGGTGCCCAGCACGGTCGCGATGCTCAGCGCGCTGGAAAGCGAAGGCTCGCGCACCTCGCCATCGTCCATCACCATGTAGCTGCGGATCGCGCGGACCTTGACGCCAGACAGTTCGGCAAGCTGCTCGACGGTGAAGCGGCGGCGCACGACTACCGCATTGCGAAGAAGGGTGCGCATGGTGTCGATGACGCAATTGCGAGATACGACGCCAGTTTCTTCCACTGTGGTGTTGCGGTGCATCATGCAGAAGCATCCTCATGAAGATTGGTCTGGAAATTAGCGCCGAGCTGAGCAGAGAGGGGGACACCCAACTCGGCGCCGTCCTGCGGTTGCGACCCGACAGGATTGGAAATAGCGTTGCGACCGCTCACCAACTGGCCGGCATCGACCTCGGCCACCGTGCGATGGTTCGCGAACAGGTGGGCGATGGGACGCTGGCGCCAGACGCGGGTGTTGCCGGTCCGCTTGATCAGGGTGATGCCTGGAAAACGATCGGTGAGGCGGTGAGGCATGTGCTGTCAGGCCTCCGATGCGCAGTGGAAGCCGCACCCGCCGAAATCGGCGCCGCGAACCTTTGTCGACTGGTCAGCGGGGATCTCGTCCAGAAACCCACGCACATTGCGCAGCTTGCCGTCTTCGCCTTTCTCGCGGCGAAGAATCACGGGCCGGGCGCCAAAGCGACGGGCCTGCTCGTTCCTGCGCGCAAAGACCTCGGGGAAGTGCTGGCGGATCAACGCCCAATAGTTCGGGCTGCTCGACTTGACGCAGCCGAGGCAATTGCCGTTCGGCATACCGATGTCATAGACATAGGGACGACGGATGCCGTGATCGCGCAAAAAGGCGTGGGTCTGCTTCTTCGTCATCCCCATTTCAATCAGCGGACTGCGTTGCTTCAACAGCGGATAGTCAGCGAGCATTCCGTCGAAGCGAGCAGCATCGAGCTTGTCGGCGGTGTAGCCCCAGAAATGGGTGTCACTGGGAAGCTGGTAATCAAGACGCGGAACGAATTTCATTTCACCAGTGCACGGCGCGCCGTGCATGCCGGACAGATATTGGCGGTCCTCAAAGACATCATCGATCGTGGAAAATCGCTTGCTGCGCAGCCGAATGACCGGCTTGCCGTACCACTGCTCAAGATCGTCAATGAAGCGGCGGCTATCCGGGTGAACGCTATCTCCAAGATCGCAGTGAAGAACTTCTGCGTCTGGCATTTCCCGCAGCATGAGCTTGGCCATGACTGCGCTGTTCACGCCATCGACCCACAGCAGGTTGCGACCTTTGCCCCAATCCAGCGGAAGGGCCGGCTGATGTTGGAGCTTGCGCGCCATTACGCCGCCGCGCTCGCGGGCTTGGTGGGGCGGGAAGACCACTCCATCCAATCGTTCGGCGTCACCGCTCCGTCAGTCGCAGCGCTGATCGCAGACTGCGCTTTGAACGACGGCATCTTGTCGCCGCGTGCATAATGGCGGATTGTCCAGGGGCTGAAATGGTGACGGGCGGCGAAGGCCTCAGCCGATTGGTCGCTATCCTCAAGGTAGCGGCGAAGAGGGGTCTTGCTCATGCCTGATATATGTACCCAACTCAGGTACGATTTTCAAGCGATAATGTACCCTTCGCAGGTTCTTGAGCCGATTTGCTCTTGTACCGATGCTAGGCTCATGGTTTTGAGCATCAAAGACGCCCGGAAAATGGCGGGTCTGTCCCAAGAGGGGCTGGGTGAATTGGCAGGCTCCGGTCGCTCCACAATTGTGAAGTTGGAGCGCGGCGAACTGCCGCTAACGCCGGATTGGGTGCGTCGATTGGCGCCCCATTTGAAGGTGCAGCCGCACGAGATTTTCGAGGCCGCCCCGCTTCCTAATGAAGAAGAGATGCATGAGATCGTCGCCGGGCTTGCCCTTGAGGTGCCTCCAGGCGCGCCGACATCGGTGTGGATTGATACCGTCGCTCAAGGCCTTCGCGGGCAATTAGCGCGTTTCCAAGTCGATCGGCTAATTCGCGGTTCTGAGGATCAAATGAGCGTTCCCGCAGGAGCCGCTCAATCTCCTGATCCCACCAAGCCAAGCGCTCAGGCATGACGGCACAGGAGAATAGGCAGGTGGAGCATCCAACCTCGCATGCCGGTTCTCTCAGTGTGATCGCCATCGCCAACGCCTCGACTCATCTGTTCTCTTTTTGTTCTCTACCGGAACGCGAGGCGTGTAGGAAATAGGAAAAGCTGGGCAGGGTGTTTCCTATCGGGATTTGGATGGGGATAAGTCCGCAGGGGATAACGTTATCTGGAAATCATTTCCGAGCGGAAGTTACTTCCGTCGCCTGAGTGGGCGGCAGGAACGTTCCCTGAGTGGGATCGTTGATTCGGAAAATGAGTGAAGGGCGGCTGGTTGCGTCATTTACGTACCGCCTGTTCAGGTACGTAAATGATAATCGGCCCTCTGTCAATTTAGTGCGAATTGCACTATTTCAAGCGAAGGTTGAAACGCCTTTTTAACCCATCGCCGCCATAGTCGGCGAGCAGCAGTTGGAGGAAAACATGGTAGCTTTGCGCAAGCCGTTCGGTCTTTTTGGCCGTGGCGCTGCATGCTCGGACCGTGCTACCGCTGCCGCATTCAAAGTGGGCAAGAAAGCCCACAAGATGAGCGGCGGTGCTACGCCCGCTTTGAAGGAGGTCGCTCTCCTCTACAAGGAAAATCAAAAATCGGAGTAACTATTGACGCACCAGGGGGCGGTGCCGTCAATTGGTTATATGGCGCTGAATAAAGCGGCTAGCCAATCGCAGTTTAAATGCGGCGCTACATCTATCGATCGATATTTCGCCAGAGAAGCATGGAAGCAGCATACTGGTGGGGTTCACCGTGTGACATATGGTCACTTGGAGGGCGCCGTTGCGCCTGCTGCATTTTTCTCGCTGGCATGCGTGACCGAAGAAATAAAAAAACTGAAAGGCTCTTATCATCCATTTGGTGGAGCTGACCGATTTCCTTGCTTGCCGCTTGTTTGGCTGGGGGTCCATCGACAGCTTCAAGGGCAGGGTATTGGCAAGCTCATGGTCGGCAGGGCGATCAAAATATTCGCAGAGGTGGGGTCGCAAATTGGCTTGCCTCACTTGGTATTGGTGCCGATCTCAGAGGACGTGAAGCCTTTCTATCTGTCACTCGGTTTCCGAGAATATGACAATGGCGACAGGATGTTCCTACCTCTTCAGTCTGCGATCGAGGTTTTCCCGCAATCATAGAACCCCGCCCGACCAGTTCGTTGCGGCCCCCCATGGAACGATCCCCCCGTTCGCGTGTAATACCTTCCAGCGAGCCCCCCCCCGTTGCTTGCTGACCTTCGACTAGCCCCGCCCGACCAGCTCGCGGCGGGGTTTTTCGTGCCGCCTCCCTCTTGAAGAATCGAGCCGCTCTTTGGTAAATTCGGAGCGTCCCAAGGATCGCCGCCTGGGATAGCGGTCTCTCAACGAGGTCGCTTTTGTTCAACTCAAGGAGGAGCAAAATGCGCAGAATTTCGGACAAAGCCTATTATGAGCGTCGCGCCAGGACTGAGATCCGAAAAGCCAACATGACCAGCGATCCATCAGCCAAAAGGGTTCATCTCGCTCTGGCGGCCAACTATCTCAATCACGTTCGCTCAATGGAGGCGGATGCTGAACAGGGCAACGATCTTGAGATGGCTTAGGCGTCGGTCTGCCACATCGTCGTAACACAACCCTGCTTTAGCGGCTGACGGCGGCATACCCCTGCTCGCCATCCTCCCCGACTAGCCCCGCGCGCCCGTCCGCTGCGGGGCTTTTTTGTGGGCATACCTCTTCCGATGCGAAACCAATTCCGGCGCCTAACGAATTTGGTGATTCGCGCGTGCCAGATTAAAAAGTACCTTGTGCGGGTGCATTTATATTGACACGTACCTAACATGGGTACATAACACCTCCATCAAGCCGGTGAGCCGAAAGCGCAGACCCGGCACCAGCGGGAAACCGCGAGATGGAGTTCCGGCCAATGCGCCACGAAATCATCACGAAGGCAGCGGAACGGGGCGAACCCACTGATCCCGCCTCGTATCGCCACATGCTCAACGACCTGAACGCGAAGGGGGCTGCGAAGGCTGCCGGCGCGATCGAGGCTGCCATGCAGTCCCAGATGAAGGGGCGCCGGGCATGACCAGCGCCACCCTCATCGACGCAACGTCGCACACCGCCCTTGAAGCCGCTGCCGAGAAGGCGGGCAACTGGCTGGTCACGGCCAAGCCCGTCATCCGCGCCATGATCGCGCTGTTCGACATGGACGCGAACGAGCTGTCCGGCTGCGATCCGCGCACCTTCGACGCCGCCTGGCCGCATATCGAGAAGGCCGCCAACCGGCTGCACCAGCAGATCGAGGATATCCGCGAGGAAGCCATCTGCGACCACAGCGTGAGCGGCACCAGCGAAATGACCGAAGCCGAATGGGATGCGGTCGAGGAGTTCAACGATGCGCTGCGCCGGGACGTGGTTTCCGTGGCGATGGCCATCAGGATTGTGAGGGCTGAGTGATGGGATATCTGAAAACCAGCATCATGTGGCACGACAGCAAGGGCGGTGAATGCGAAGCCTATGTTGGTGTCCGCTACACTGGCCACAAGGGCTTTCGCGGCGACCATATCGACCCGCCTGAACCCGCGACCATCGAAATTGACGAGATCAAGGTGATCGAGGGCTGTCCGCTTCCCGACGATTACGAGGCGACCGACGAACTGATTGCTGAATGCTTGGCTGATTGGGCTGAGGAAGATGCTGAGGCGGAAGAATGGCGCGCGCAGAGCCGCCGTGACCAGTTGATGGGAGGCTTCTGATGAGCCAGCCTGAAAACCCGAGCGCGTTCCCGCAGAACGATTTCAGCGCTTACACCGTCGACCGTTGCGGCATGACCCTGCGCGACTATTTCGCAGCGCGGTTTTCCACAGAGCTTCTTCGCGAAGCCAACAGCGGAGATTGGCTCATCAAGGATGGTGAGCGTCCGTCCGCAGTGGTCGCGCAGTTCTCGTATCAACTTGCCGACGCCATGCTGGCCGAGCGGGCGAAAGGCGAAACCGCATGATCCGCAAAATCCGCGCCGCCCTGACCAACCGCGACGCCCGTATCGGCCTCCACCCTCCCTATGCCGAGCTGATCGGGGCGGGGGCTGTGGTGTTCATGATGGCTTGGCTGGTGGCCGTATGAGCCGGGCGATCCCTTCGGGTCGGGCTGTCGCGGCTTCGCCGTCGAACCGCTCCGCGTTTCGCCCCTGCCGGGCTTCCATCCCTATCGCATGGCTCATCGCCGCTCACGAAGCTGGCCGGGCCGATCCTGATCCCTTTTTCGAACGGAAGGAAACGCTGTGAACGCGCTTGTCCCCATTCAGCAGTCCAATGTGGATGCCTATCGCGCCTCCACCGATGCCGCCAGTCTGTGCCGGGAGATCGTGGTCAACACCGCGACCAACATCCAGGGGCGCAAATATGTCTGCGTCGAAGGCTGGCAGGCGATCGCCATTGCGCACGGCTGCACAGCGTCCGCGCGTGATGTCGAGCGGATCGAAGGCGGCGTTCGTGCGATCGGCGAAGTCCGCCGCATGTCCGATGGCGCTGTGATCGCTGAGGCTGAGGGGTTTGTTGGCGAGGATGAACCGACGTGGTTCGGGGGCGAGAGCATATCTTATGGCAAGCGCAAGGTGCTGCCGAAGCGCGCGGACTATGCCATCCGGGCGATGGCCCAGACCCGCGCCATCAGTCGAGCCTGCCGGTCGGCCTTCGCGCATGTCGTCGTGATGATGAACGCCGGGCTGTCCACCACGCCGGCTGAAGAAGTCCCGCTGGGCGGTTTCGATAACGCGCAGGAGGCCGATTATTCGGATGCCCCGCCGCATCAGCATCGCAAACAGGAGCCAGCCAAGCAGCGCGCGGCGCAGGGGCAGGGCGGCGTCCAACTGATCACGCCCGAACAGGAATTGATGCTGGACGACAAGATGCGGGAGGCCGGGGTCGATCCGGTCAAGTTCCTGCGCGAAGGCGCCGGCATCAGCAAGTCTCGCGACCTTCCGGCCAACAAGTTCGGCGACGCGATGAAGGCGCTGACCGGCATCATCGCCAGCGCCCAGAAGCAGCGCGCGGCGCAGGGGCCGAGCGACGGCGAGTTTTCCGAAATTGGCGACGATTGCGTCCCTTACTGAGAGGAACACAGACGATGATGTATCAGTCGAGCAAGGGGGCGGTCGATATCACGACCATGCCCTTCACCTATGCCAACAACGCTCTCAACAAGCTGCGCCGTGAAGCGCCGGAACGCACCGACGAAATCAACGCACTGGCGGACCATATCGCCAATCTGGAATCCGGCGAGCAGCCGAACCCGCGCGCGGTGATCGGTGGCAACAATCCGCCCGATGAGACGCCGGTAGTTGCCGCAGCGCCTCAGTGGTCGGCCGTGAAGCTTCATCTGGACGATCTGCTGGAGCAGGTGCGCGGCATCACCGGGATTACCATCACCGAACAGAAGCAGGCCGATGATGTCGGCAAGCTGCTGCGCGACCTGCAGGACGCCGGCAAGCTCGCCGAGCAGGCGCGCGTTGCCGAGAAGCTGCCGCTCGATGAAGCGGTGAAGGAAATCCAGGACCGCTACAACGCCTACATCGCTCCGCTCAAGAATAAGACCCCTGGCACTGTCAGCAAGGCAGAGCAGGCGCTGAAAAACCAGATCGGCGCATGGCTCAAGAAGCTGGACGACGAACGCGCGGAGCGTGAGCGGATTGCCAAGGAGGCGGCCGACAAGGCTGCCGAGCAGGCGCGCGCGGCGCATCAGGCTGCGGCCGGCTCTGATGATCTGGACCAGATCGACGCGGCGGAAGACTTGCTTGCCGCTGCCGATATGGCGGCGCGCGACTTGCGCCAGGTGGAGAAGGAAAAGGCGCAGGTGAAGACCGAAGGCTATCGGGCGATCGGCCTGCGCTCGATCTGGCGCGCCGAGCGCATCGAAGGCGAGGGCGGCAAGGCGCTTTCCCATTATGCCAAGGCCCAGCCCCAGCGCGTCATCGCGTTCCTCGAAACCCTCGCTGCGGAAGACGTGAAGGCCGGTGTCCGGTCCAACCGACCGGCAGGCCATATATTGAAGCCTATGACGGATTCACAAAGGATTGCCCTGTCTGCGGTCGGATGTTCGGCCTGAGGGATAAGGCTTTCCAATCCGCAGGTCGCTTCCGCCGTCGGAAGTTCTGTTCCGTCAGTTGCGCCAATCGGGGCAAGATCGGAACTCCATTCCCTTGTTCATTCTGGCCAAAAGTGAAGACGGCCGCACCCGACGAATGCTGGGAATGGACCGGTCCTCGGACGCATAATGGATATGGCCGCACAACATTGAATGGCAGGGATATTCGCTGCCATCGACGCGCGTATGAACTGACAAAGGGGCCTATCCCAGCCGGATTGATGATCATGCACAGTTGCGACAATCGCCTGTGCTGCAATCCCAACCATCTGCGCCCTGGCACCGCCAAAGAGAATTGGGATGACTGTGTCTCGAAAGGCCGGGCGCCACAGGTTCAGAATATCCTGACAGAGCTTCAGCGCAGCCAAATCCGAGCATCGACAGGATCGATGGCGAAGGTGGCTGCAGAATTCGGTGTCAGCCCGACAACCGTCTGGAAACTACGCCGCAACGCAAACAGTTAACAAGGAGATGGCCGGTGCCCAACAAGCCCGGCCAGAGTTATCGATGAGCGAGCAGAAGATAAGTTAGCGTCCGCGCTCGTGGTGTAATTTCCGGTGTAGATTGAGGTGATCGCATGGGGTTGGGCATGCCCAACCCCATGCGATTTCGAACTCGGTGGCCACCGGGCTCATCGGTAAGGTGGAGTTACCACACGTCACACG
>NZ_JBSXOQ010000087.1:0-40313 GCF_056859495.1 Sphingobium sp. L-44
GCGCCGGATAACGCTCAATAACGCCATGTCCAACACTCCATATACCCTCGCTTGCCAAAGCCAGGGACGAGTTCAACATGGGTCAATTCTTAGTGGAAATTTACGCCCTACCCGGGTCACTTCTCAGTGGAAATCAACACAATGCTTTCCAAGACCTGCGCGATAGCACGAAGGTGGTCTACAGGGGCGTATTGGAGCGGTTCCGGGCGAGCTTTGGTGATGACCCTATCAAGCGCTTCGATGCAGATCGCATCGCCCGGTTGATGAACGCTATGCGGCATAAGCCGCACGCGGCCGCCCGTCTACGAAAGCTTCTGGCGCAGCTTTTTGTCATCGCCCGCCGAGCAAAGATCGTCCCGGCCAGTTTCGACCCAGTCAAAGACACTCGCGCACCCAAGGTAGCCGAAAGCGAAGGTTTTCACCCTTGGACTGAAGAAGAGCTGGAAGCATTCGAGGCAAAGCATCCGTTAGGAACGAAGCCGCGTCTCGCGTTTGCGCTATTGCTCTATGGCGCACAGCGAAGCGGTGACGTTCGCTTCATGACGCATGATAGCATCCAGGGCGGCCGCATCAGACTTCGGCAGAGCAAGACTAGCACGGCCGTTGATGTGCCGGTTGTCGAGCCTCTAGAGCAGGCGCTGGAGGCTGGCCCCTTGGGCGACGTGACGTTGATCGAAACCAAGGATGGCGAACCGTTCACGCAGAAGGGATTTTACAATCTCATGAAGCGGGCCTGCATCGTTGCAGGCCTCTCCCATTGCTCGCCTCATGGTTTGCGAAAGTCGGCCGCAAGGCGGTGTCGCGAAGCCGGATGCAGCGATGAACAGGGGATGGCGATTACCGGCCACAAGACGGTGAAAGAGTATCGTCACTATGCTGGAACCAGCGACACGGCCGCCCGCGCCGACGCTGCAATGGCCATGGTGATGGCTAACCGGGCGAAAAAGGTAGCCAAGGAACAACCACAAACCCTTGAAAAGGAAGGGATATGAGCAGGAACGTGGCGACCCCGGCAGGATTCGAACCTGCGACCATCCGCTTAGAAGGCGGATGCTCTATCCAACTGAGCTACGGGGCCGTGCGCGGGAGCGATAGCGGGGCTTGGGCTGCGGCGCAATCTTTCGCAGTCGTTGCAATCGTGTGTCGGCGGGATATGCACTGAAGGATGAGCGACGCGGGCATCCGGAAAATCGACGCGACCGTGCTGGGCGCACGGCCGCTGCGTTATTATGATTTCTTCATGGCGGCCTTCGTCGCCATATTGCTGTTGTCCAACCTGATCGGCGCGGCCAAGCTGTCGTCGCTGGGCGGCGTCACCTTTGGCGCGGGCATCCTCTTCTTTCCGCTCGGCTATGTGATCGGCGACGTTCTGACAGAGGTCTATGGCTATGCGCGGGCGCGGCGCTGCGTCTGGGCGGGTTTTGCCGCGATGCTGTTCATGGCGCTGATGAGCTGGGTGGTGGTGGCCTTGCCGCCGGCCGAGGGCTGGCCCGACCAGAAAGCTTATGAGGCGGTGTTCGGCAGCACCTGGCGGATCGTCTTTGCCTCGCTTTGCGCCTTCTGGGCGGGGGAACTGGCCAACAGCTTCGTGCTGGCCAAGATGAAGATCATCACCCAGGGACGGCATCTGTGGATGCGCACCATCGGCTCGACTGTGGTGGGGCAGGGTGTGGACAGCCTGCTCTTCTACCCGCTCGCTTTCTATGGCGACTGGACCACGGCGCAGGTGTTGACCGTGATGGTCACCAACTGGGCGATGAAGGTCGGCTGGGAAGCGGTGCTGACGCCCGTCACCTATGTGGTGGTGAATGGTCTCAAGCGACGCGAGGGGCTCGACGTCTATGATGCGGGCACCGACTTCACCCCGTTCCGCACCCGGCTCCAATAGGCTGGAGCCAGTAAATTATGTAATCTAAAGAGAGTCTTTACCTTGTTGGGCGCAGGAGGAAGCGACAAAGTCAGGAAAGAATAGTCGCCCATCGTGCCCATTGCCTCCGCCCAGTCCATTGTCCCTGATCGCGATCCCGTGATGACCCCGGATGCGATCTGCCGGATCGACCGCCTGACCCATGTCGCGCGGGCACTGAGCCAGGAGGCGCAGACGATCCAGGCCAATCTGGCCAATGCGGAGCGCCGGTTCCAGGCGACCTTCCAGCACGCGCCGGTCGGCATTGCCCATGTCGCGCTCGACGGCAGCTTCCTGACGGCCAATCCCCGTTTCGAGGAGATTACCGGCTATCCGGCCGCGATGCTGATGCGGCTGGGTTTCCAGCAGATCACCCATCCCGATGATCTGGATGCCGATGTCGCGCTGCTCGGACGGCTGCACCGAGGCGAGTTGCAGCGCTATACGCTGGAGAAGCGCTATATCCGCGCCGACGCGTCGCTGATCTGGATCAACCTGACCGTGGCGCTGGTGCGTGACGAGCGGGATGCGCCCGAATTCTATGTCGCCGTGGTCGAGGATCTGTCGGAGATGCGGCAGGCCCATTTCGATGCGGTCCATGATCCGCTGACCGGTCTGCTCAACCGTCGCGGCTTCGTGGTGCGGGCGCGGGCCTTGTTGCGGCAGGCAGCCGAGGTGCATCGCGCCGTCAGCCTGATCTATCTCGATCTCGACGGGTTCAAGCAATTGAACGACAGTCGCGGGCATAGCGCCGGCGATCGCTGCCTGGTCGAGGTGGCGCGGCTGATCGAGGATATGGTCGCCACCCGCCATGTCGTGGCGCGAATGGGCGGCGACGAGTTCGTGCTTCTGGTCGACGAGGAAGGCACGGACCTGGGCGAGGCGCTGCGCGTCGGACTGATGACGCTGGGCGGCGCGCATGGCGGTGTCAGCGGCAGCTTTGGCCTGGTGACCTTGATCCCCGATGATGACACCGAACTGGACAGCATCGTGGCGCGCGCGGACGAGGCGATGCTGGCGGCCAAGCGCGCCGGCAAGAATCAGCTGGTGACCACCGCGCTGCTATAATCGGCACGCACGAAATAGAGACCGTCCGGCGGCGCGTTGAGCGCCAGCCGGGCGCGGTCACGCGCCTCCAGCGCATCGCGCAGGTCATCGGCGCTCCAGCGGCCCATGCCGACCATCGCGAGACAGCCGACCATCGAGCGGACCTGATGATGGAGGAAGGATCGCGCCTCCGCCCGGATGGCGATGCGATCGCCTTCACGCGAGACATTCAGCATCGCCAGCGACTTCAGCGGACTGGCCGCCTGGCAATGGACCGAGCGGAAGGTGGTGAAGTCATGATGACCCACCAGGATCTGCGCGGCGTCGTGCATGGCGTCGGCGTCGAGCGGCTGGATCACCCGCCAGGCGAGACCCGATTCCAGGGTCAGCGGCGCGCGGCGATTGGCGATGCGATAGACATAGGCGCGGCCGGTGCAGCTGAAACGGGCATGCCAGTCCGGCGCGACTTCCTCGCAGGCGAGGATCGCGACCGGATGGGGCCGCAGCTTCGCATTGATCGCCTCCATCAGGCGGAAGGGCGTCAGCGGCTTTTCGACATCGGCATGGGCCCGCATGGCAAGGCCATGGACGCCGGCATCGGTGCGGCCGGCGGCGTGCAGGATCGCGCGCTCGCCAGTGACGGCATGGATCGCATCCTCGATCGCCTGCTGGACGCTGGGGCCATGGGCCTGACGCTGCCAGCCCATGAAGGGGCGGCCGTCAAATTCGACGGTGAAGGCGAAACGGGCCATCGGCTCAGGCGTCGACCCGGCCGCCGGTGGGCATGTCGAAGCCGCGCAGCAATTCGCCCGCCGACATCGCCGCCTTGCCCGCGCGCTGGATCAGCGTCGGACGGATCGCGCCATGGCCGCAGCCGATCAGCAGGCTGTGATCGAGCAGTTCGCCCGCCGGCCCGGCATGATCCTCGACCGTGGCGGCGAGGATGCGGAAGCGTTCGCCGCCATATTCGAAGAAGGCTCCGGGGAAGGGATTGAAGGCGCGGACCTGGCGTTCGACCTGATGCGCGTCGCGGCTGAAATCGATCCGCGCCTCCGCCTTGTCGATCTTCGCGGCGTAGGAGACGCCCTCTTCAGGCTGGGCCACCGGCGGATGGCCAGCCAGATCGTCCAGTACATCGACCATCAGATCGGCGCCAGCCTGTGCCAGTTCTTCGGTCAGTTCACCTGCCGTCTTGTCCGCGACCGGGGTAACATGCTTGGCGCGCATCGGCCCGGTGTCGAGGCCCGCTTCCATGTCCATGATGGTGACGCCGGTGACGTTGTCGCCGGACAGGATCGCGCGCTGCACCGGCGCGGCGCCGCGCCAGCGCGGCAGCAGCGAGCCATGGATGTTGAGGCAGCCATGGCGCGGCATCGCCAGGATCGCGCGCGGCAGGATCAGCCCATAGGCGGCAACCACCGCGACATCGGCGTCGAGCGCGGCGAAGGCGGCCTGCACCGTCTCGTCCTTCAGTGAAACCGGTGTGCGCACCTCGATCCCCAGTTGCTCGGCGCGGGCCTGCACCGGGGAGGGGCGCAGCGCCTTGCCCCGGCCGGCCGGCCGGGGTGGCTGGCTATAGACGGCGACGATGTCATGCCCGGCCTTCACCAGTGCATCGAGCGCTGGAACGGCGAAATCGGGGGTGCCCATATAGATGATACGCATAGTTTTTTCCGCTTCCCGCACCAGCCCGCTCCCCCACCCGGCCACCCTTCAAGATACTGCCGTTAGGTGGCCGGGTGGGGGAGCGGGCTGGCACCGCATTTGAAATGCGCCATCGGCGTATTTCCAAGTCCGTCCTCAAAGCTCTTGTCGGAAAGACATGCAACCCCTTATCTCACGATATGGCTTCACCTGAAATCGAGACGCTGACCCAGGCGCTGTCGCGACTGCCCGGCCTTGGCCCCCGTTCGGCACGGCGCGCGGTGCTGCATCTGCTCAAGAAGCGCGAGGGCGCGCTGGAGCCGCTGCTGCGCGCGCTCGCGGCGGTCAACGAACGGCTGGTCACCTGCCAGGTCTGCGGCAATGTCGATACCGTCGATCCCTGCGGCATCTGCGCCGATCCGCGCCGCGATGCGCGGGCGCTGTGCGTGGTGGAGGATGTCGCGGACCTGTGGGCGCTCGACAAGTCGCGCCTCTTCCCCGGTCGCTTCCATGTGCTGGGCGGCCGCCTCTCTGCACTGGAGGGGGTGCGGCCCGAGGATTTGAGCATCGATGCGCTGGTCGCGCGGGTCGAGGCCGGCGGCATTGACGAGGTGGTGCTGGCGATGAACGCCACGCTGGAGGGGCAGACCACCGCCCATTATCTGGCCGAGCGGCTGGAGCGCTTCCCGATCCGCCTGACCCAGCTGGCCCATGGCGTGCCGGTGGGCGGCGAACTCGACTATCTGGACGAGGGCACGCTGGCCCAAGCGCTGCGCGCGCGGCGACCGCTGGGCTGAGGGACGGGCCAAAGGCGGGGACACGCGTCTCCCGAAGTTCACACCATTATCGGGCTTTCTGGGCGAAATGCGCCGGGAACGCGCCTGTGACGCGTCGGCTTTGCGCCGGTGGCGCGTCACCACCCATGGGGTGGAGGTGTCCAATATGCGCCCGCATCGCCCCTGTGACGCGACAATCGCGCTTCTGCCGCGCACCAGGAACGCCCCTATGGTGCGATCACCACGCGTCGATGGCCCGTGCGCAGAGGGCCATGACTGGGGTAGAAGGGCAGGGGGATGATGATCCATCCGGGCAGTAGATCAGACAAGCGGCGTGTAGGACAGGCCGGATGATGGACGGGAAGGGCGGCGGATTTGGGTGGATAGGCGACGGTCCGGTTTTCGCAATTTTTCGTCGCTTTCGGACGTTCAATAACCGCCTGTTGCCTTTTCCTCGATCAAGCGACCGTTGCGATTATCGTAGCAAGCCAAGTAGGTGCCAGCAGGAGCCTTCGAATATGGGCGTAACTCAACGCATGTGCGATCAGACATCCGTATGACCACGGGCAATCTGGAAGCTTTATTGATGGCTTCCGAGCGGAATAGTTTTTGAGCGTCGTTCAGAGCGTTGCTCACGACAGGCTCATCGCCTGGTTGGATGGCAGTAGCATTCGCTAGTGGATAGAGCCTTGCTATTATCAATCCAGCGGTAATGAGCAGCGCGATCAACACCAAGGTCACATAGCGGCTATATTTCTGCATCACGGCTTTATGACCACGTGACCGAACTTCTGCAATTGGTCGGCAGCGGTCAAAGCCCGATCCTCGTCATTGCTTTGCTGCGCTTGGAATGACGGGGCGGGCCTGCGTCTCTCAGGCGCCCGCCGGGGTCCGGGTAATGCGCATATGCTGGCGCTGGCGGGCGTGGGCGGGTTCCTGGTCGCCCAATATCTCTTCGGTCAGCGAGACATGGGCGAGGGTCAGCATCATGTCCATCAGCCGCTGCTCGGCCGCGTCCAGCGCGTCGATCGGCCGGCTGTCGAGATGAACAAGGGCGGCGTCGAGCAGGGGCGCGGCCGCCGCGAAGAAGGCGGCGCGGTCGGCCGGATCTGCGTCGCCGCGCCGGGCAGAACGGGCGATCGAGCCGTCGATCGCCCAGCGATCGGCAAAGGGGACGAGCGCCTCGAAGCCGGTAGGGAGGAGGGCGGTCATGCCATTGCCTCCGCCCGCGAGGCGGGCCGGGGCGTAGCGCTGGTCCGTTCTGCTCGATAGGCCTGCACCCGTTCGTCGACGGCGTTGAAGAGGTGGCGGCACAGCGCCTCCTGCGCCTGGAAATGGATATGTTTGAGCGCGCCGCTGTTGAGGCCGCGCTGTCCCGCCTCGATCACGTCGCGATCCTCGGCATGGATGTCGCGCGCGCTGGCCATGGCATATTCGCGGGCATAGCGGCGGCTGGCGCAGTCATCCTCGCCCTTCCAGTAGAGGCGGATCACGCCCCGCGAGCGGCGGGCGTCGATCGGCCAGACGGTGTGGGAGAAGGGCTGGGCCGGCGAGCCCAGGATGAAGAAATTGGGAAAGAGCGCGAGATAGTCGCGGCTGTGCGGGCCGGCGGTGCCGTCGGCCATGGCGAAACGGGCGGCGCGGCCGAAGGATTGCGCCTGCACCGGTTTGGGCGCGGGGGCGGGATTGGTCCAGATCGTCTGGGTGCGGTGAGGGCCATGAAAGCCCATCTTCACCGGATAGCCGAACGGATTATCCTCGCCCACGGCGGGTGCGCCGGAGCGGGGATGGATGAAGCGGAGATGGTAATTTTCCTGGAAATTGTCGTAGGTCAGCTTCCAGTTGGCGTCGATCTCATAGACATATTCGGAAAAGGTGGCGGCCTGTGCCGTCGGGAAGCCGTCGAGCATGGTCGCATAGGGGCCAAGATCGTCGCGCAGGCTTTTGTCCGGCGTGCCGAGATGGACGAAGATCAGCCCGCCGCAGATGTCGAGCGCGACGCGGGGCAGGGCGCAGTCGGCCTTGTCGACGAAGAAACGATCGAAATCGGGGGCGGCGAGCAATGCGCCATCGGTGCCGAAGGACCAGCGATGATAGGGGCAGGAGAAGGTGCCGCGCCTGCCGCTTTCCTCCTCGACCAGCTGGGTGCCGCGATGGGTGCAGACATTGTGGAAGGCGCGAATCTCGCCCTCGCGGCCGCGCACGATCAGCAGCGACACATTGAGTGCCTCGATGTCGCGGCGGATGAAGTTGCCGCTGTCGGGCAGTTCGCAGACATGGCCGATCTGCAACCAGGAGCGGCGGAACACCGCTTCCCGTTCCAGCTCGAACCAGGCCGGATCATGATAGGGGGCGGCGGGGATCGGCGCGGTGCCGAGCCAGGCCAGACTGTCGTCGCTCATGCCCTGAAAGCCGGGCCGTTCGCCGTGCATCATCGCTCTCCGCTGTCTGTCTTTTCGACAGCATGAGCGGGTCAACCTGAATTTGCAACACTATTGTTGTAAATGTTGTCAGTCGTCTGCGATGCCATCCCGGCGCAACACTCGCTGCTGTTCCTGGCGGAAGCGGGCGATGGTGGCTTCGGTGTCGAGATCGGGGGCGACGCGATGGCGAAAGACGCGCGGGCCGATCAGCGCGCTGGTGAGCAGCATCACGCAATAGACTTCGGCGTCGATCGGCTCGTCGGGGAAGGCGGCGGCAAGGCTGGTGCCGATGCCCGATACCAGGGCGTCCCAATGCGGATAGCTGGCGCGGATGTCGCCCGGCGCGATGAAATCCTCGATCCACAGCGACATGATGGCGGGATTGTCGAGCACGAAGCGGGTGACATAGTCGATCCGCGCCTGACGCGGCAGTTCCGGGCGGAAGGCGGCGACGATCTGCTGCGAGGACCAGAGCTTCACCGCCGCGACCAGGGCATCACGATCGGTGAAATGATAATAGATGGTGGTGCGGTTGACCCCCGCGGCGCGGGCGAGGGCGGAGAGGGACAGGGCATCGATGCCGCGATCGGCGATCAGCCCGACCGCCAGCTCGATCAGCATCTGGTGGGTATCCTCGAAGGATTTGTAGCGGCGCTGCTGTGCGGTTTCGTCGGTCACGCCCCCTCGCCTAGACCCCGCCGGGCGGGGCGGCAAGCGGTGCGTGGACCAGCGCCCGTGTCGCTTGAAATTTTCCCCCGTTCCGCTTATGTTTTGGCCATGGCCATTCTTCCGATCCTTGAGGCGCCCGATCCGCGCCTGCGTACCATCTCGACCCCCGTAGAGGCGATCGACGACGATCTGCAGCGTCTGATCGACGACATGTTCGAAACCATGTATGACGCGCCGGGCATCGGTCTGGCCGCGATCCAGGTGGGTGTGCCCAAGCGCATCCTGGTGATGGATCTGCAGGAACCGGAATCGGATGAGGAAGGCGCGCCGCCGGTCAAGAAGCCGATGGTGTTCATCAATCCGGAAATCCTGAAGGAATCGGACGAGCAGTCGGTCTATAATGAAGGCTGTCTGTCGGTGCCCGACCAGTTTGCCGAGGTAGAGCGCCCGGCGGTGATCCGCGCGAGCTGGATGGACCGTGACGGCCGCATCCATGAAGAACAGCTGGAAGGGCTGCTCGCCACCTGTCTGCAGCATGAGATGGACCATCTCGAAGGCGTGCTGTTCATCGACCATCTGTCGCGCCTGAAGCGCGACATGCTGCTCAAGAAGCTGAACAAGGCCCGTCGCGCGGCCTGATCGCGGCATGGCCTCTGGCTGATGGACAAGAAGCGTCCTGCCGCAAGGCGGGGCGCTTCTCTCCGTTGGACGATCGCCGATTCAGATGTGCGGCAACAGGGCGGCGCGGGTGGCCTTGTTTGCATCCAGCGCGGCATCCAGCAGGGCGATATGGGTCAGGCATTGTTCCCGGTCCTTCCCTTTATTCTGGAAGGCGGCGCTGACCTGATCGAGCGACAGGCCGGACTGGTCGATCACGCGCTGCACGATCTGGCCGGGGATGGAGAAGCTGCCGCCCGGCGGCGGAAGCACCGGATTGTCGGGCATTGCGATGACCAGATCGGCGACCTGTGCCCGCGCCGGTTCCCGCAGATCGGCGGGGATCAGCTCGGGATCGGCAAAGGCGCCGTGCTTGGCCGCCTCGGCGCAGGCGTGCCAATGATCGCCCTTGAGCGCGCGTTCTTCCTTCAGGCGCTGGCGCTGCATCGCGATCAGGCTGTCGCCGCCCTTCTGCCGCGCGAGCAGGGCATAGCGATTGCGGATGATGCCGGTCATCGCCTCGACATAGCGGGCGCGGGTCCACCCCATGCCCATGCCGGCGCGCCAGTTGCTGGCGAAGAGCGCATGGACGAGCGGCGCCTGGGCATGGAGCAGGTCGAGCGGAATATCCTTGCCGAAGGCGGCGCGTACCGCCGCCTGCATGTCGGCCGCGACATCGCCCAGACCGCCGGGTACGCGAGGGGCGGTGGCGACGGGCATTGCAGGTACGGGCTGTTCCAGCGAGATGCGTGAACTGTTCTCGGCGGGATTATAGATGCTCGTTGCGATCCGCACGATCAACTGGAGGGCAAAGAAGATGCCGAAGGCGACGGTCCACCAGCGGATCGGACGGGCGCTATGATCTTCCCACAGCGCGATCCGATGCCAGTTGAGGCGCGATTCGATTTCCGGATGATCCCGGCGAATGGTGCCGAGCAAATCGTCTATCTTCGCGCCCTGCCACCATAGGGCGCGACCTTGCCCCGGCCGGGTCGGCTTGGCCAATTGCTGCCAGGCGCGATGGAGCGGGTGGCCTTTCTGCTGCACCTGCTGGGCGAAGCGGTCGGAGGCGAGGCGCCGGTTGATGAAGTCGACTGCCGGTGGCGCGTCGATCTGGCCTTCCAGCGCGTCCCAGCCGAACAGGCGCGCGGCCGGGGCGAGCAGCGGCTGGGCGCGGGGCCAGGAGCCGGCCAATATGTTGGCGAGCCAATCGTCGACGCGGGCATGCAGGTCTATCGCGCCCTGCTGCGCTTCGGCATGGATGCGGCTGATCAGGGTGGTGCCGTTGACGATGTCCGCCGGATGCATCGGCCGATCTTGCGACTGCGCGTCCGGATCGGGATAGAGCAGGGCATGGAGGGCATGGTCGGCGCGGCTGAGATCCTGGACCTCTGCGCGCGTCACCGTCGGCACGATCAGCGCGTCAGCCCCGTCGGGCAGGGGCAGCACGATCGCATCGCCTGCATCCGCGGCGATCCGGCAATCAAGCGCGATGGGCGGCATGCGCCAATCCGGGGGCGGCGTTGCGGGCGCGATCGACAAGGGAGCGGATGCTGCATCGCATGTGGCCGGAAGGGAGCCACTGAAGGCCATGTCCGGCGACGGGACGATGACTTCCATCCCGGCGATCATGATGCCGGGAGACGGTGCATCGGCCACCTCGCCCGATGCCAGCATCAGGGCCTGGTCGCGAACGTCGCGCAGCGCGGCAAAGCCATCCCGGTCCTGGTCCGGATCGATGGCGCGAAGCCGGGCGGCATAGGCACGGCGGATCGCCTTGCTGTCCGCCGTCGCTTCTATCCCCAGCAATTGCCAGGCGGTCGAAGGGCTCACAGCCCATAATCCTTTTCGACCAGGTCCAGATTCTGGAGCAGGAGCCTGCGCTCCTCGGTGATCAGCCGGCTGTCCTGGGTTTCCAGCACCGACTGGAACTGGGTTATCCAGCGACCAATGGCTTCCCGGCGCTCGCCGATGAAGGATTCGTATCCCTTGCGCGCGCGGGCGAGTGCCGCGACATTTTCCATCGCCTCGCGCGGGTGGAATTTGAGTGCGGCGAGACGCGCCCGGCTTTCGGCCAGGTCGCGTTCGGCGCGCTGCTCGCTTTCGTCGACGATCACCAGATTGCGACTCTGGCCCGTTTCCGGCACCACGACGTCGACCTCCAGCAGGCCGCTGCTGTCATAGCTGAATCGGCAATCGACCAGTATCTCGCCGGCCGGGCGTGGCGGCACCGGGATGCTGATCGACCCCAACAGCACGTTGGAGGAGACTTCGCGCGCCTCACCCTGATAGATGCCGAATTCGATGTAGCGCTGATTGTCGGACACGGTGCGATAGGTTTCGACGCGGCTGACCGGGATGGCGGTGTTGCGTTCGATGATCGGCGAGAAGAGGCCATGATGGAAATGGCCGCGCGCGTCGCGCTCCGAATGGTTGACGCCCAGGGTGAAGGGGCAGACGTCGGTCAGCCGGATCTCGTCGAGAGCGGCGTCCCTGGCCAGCAACCCCGCCTGCACCGCCGCGCCGAGCGCCACGGCATGATCGGGATGGACCGTGCTGTTGGGGAAGCGGCCGAACATGCGGGTGATGGCGCGGCGGACGATGGGCATGCGCGTCGCCCCGCCGACCAGTACGACTTCGCTGAGGGCGCGCACGTCGATGTTGGAATCCCGCAAGGAGCGGAGCACCGGATCACGCAGCCGGGTAAGGAGGCCCTGGGCCTGTTCCTCCAGCGCGCGGGTGGTGATGCGGGTGCTGCGTTGCTCGTCGCCGATGACCAGCGTGAAGTCCGCCTCGTCGGCGAGGGACAGGGCCTGTTTCGTGGCTTCTGCCGCGACCTGCAGGCGGGCCTCCAGGCGCTGCGGATCTTTATTATCGAGCGGCGTCTCCGCCTCCAGCGCGGCGCGGGCCAGCGCGATGATCGCGCTGTTGAAATCGTCGCCACCCAGATGATTGTCGCCCGATGAGGCGCGTACCTCGATGATGCCGTCGAACATCTCGACGATCGACACGTCGAAGGTTCCACCGCCCAGATCGAAGACCAGAAAGGGTTCATGCTCGTCGCGATCGTGGACGCCAAAGGCCAGCGCCGCCGCCGTCGGTTCGTTGATCAGGCGCCGCACGGTCAGGCCCGCCAGTTCGCCCGCGCGCCGCGTGGCCTTGCGCTGGCGATCGTTGAAATAGGCCGGCACCGTGATCACCGCTTCGGTGATGGGTTCGCCGCAAAAGGCCTCCGCATCGGCCTTGAGCGAGCGCAGGATGCAGCCGGACAATTCTTCGGGCGAGTAGCTGTGACCACTCATCGAGGCGCGGCGTTCCGTGCCCATATAGCGTTTGAAGCTGGCGACGGTCCCGTCCGGGTCGGTGGTCAGCCGATCGCGTGCGGCGCGGCCGACATGGATCATGCCCATATTGTCCACGCTGACGATCGACGGTGTCAGCAAGTCGCCCAGCGCATTGGGCACAAGCTGTGCTGCGCCATCCTTCCAGATAGCGGCGGCGCTATTGGTCGTTCCAAGATCGATACCGAGAATCATGATTTCCCCCCGGCCGGCACCTTATGCAAGGCGGTGGCGAAATCCACAGGGCTTTGTTCCTGGAAGACAAAATGCCGTCCATCGAGCATGCGCCAAAGAAAAACCTCCCCAAGCGGTGTGCCGGAGAGGTTCTTTCTGGTCGGCGATGGCGGCGACGATCAGTTCAGGCCGTCGGTGTCCAGCGCATAGCCGGCCGAGCGGACGGTGCGGATGATGTCGTGGCGGCCGTCGACATTGATCGCCTTGCGCAGGCGGCGGATATGGACGTCGACGGTGCGCAGTTCGATGTCGCTGTCCTGGCCCCAGACGCTGTCGAGCAGACGTTCGCGCGAGAAGACCCAGCCGGGATGCTCCAGGAAATGCTTCAGGAGGCGGAATTCGGTGGGGCCGAGCGGGATGACCTGGCCGCCGCGGCGGACCTTGTGGCCGACCGTGTCCATCTCGACATCGGCGAAGGTCAGCGTCTCGCCGGCCAGTGCCGGACGCACACGGCGCAGCACCGCGCCGACGCGGGCGACCAGCTCGCGGGGCGAGAAGGGCTTGGTGACATAATCGTCGGCGCCGGTTTCCAGTCCGCGGACGCGATCCTCTTCCTCGCCGCGCGCGGTCAGCATGATGATCGGCACATTGGCAGTGCCGTTCATGCGGCGCAGGCGACGGCAGACCTCGATCCCCGACAGGCTTTCGACCATCCAGTCGAGCAGGACGATGTCGGGCGTGTTTTCCTGCGCCATCAGCAGCGCTTCCTCGCCATCGACGGTATGGGCGACCTCGAAATCCTCACGCTTGAAATGCCAGATGAGCAGTTCGGCGAGCGCCGCGTCATCCTCCACCAACAGCATCTTCGCCCGCGCCATGCCTCAATTCTCCTGCTGCTGGGTGCCGCCGCGTTCGCGTTCGGGCAGGGTCTGGCCCGTTGCGGCATAATAGACCATTTCCGCGACATTGGTCGCATGGTCGCCGATGCGTTCGATATTCTTGGCGATGAACAGCAGGTGCGCGCACTCGCTGATCGTCTTGGGATTTTCGACCATATAGGTCACCAGCGTGCGGAACACGCTGTCATAGAAATCGTCGACCACCTGGTCGCGCTCCACCACCGCCAGCGCCAGTTCGGCGTCGCGCGCGGCGAAGGCGTTGAGCACGTCATGCACCATCTCGGCCGCGACCTGGCCCATCGAGGGCAGCAGCGACACCGGCTCCAGCTTGTGCTGGTTGGCGGCGATCAGCGGCACGCGCTTGGCGATATTCTTGGCATAGTCGCCGATCCGCTCGACCACGGTGACGATCTTCAAGGCGGCGATCACGTCGCGCAGATCGTTCGCCATCGGCGCGCGCAGGGCGATGATCTGCACCACCAGCTTTTCGACTTCCGCTTCCAGCGCGTCGATGCGCTTGTCGTCGGCGACGACTTCGGCAGCGAGACGCTGGTCCTGGCGCTGGAGCGCCAGCATCGCATTCTCGATCGCCGCTTCGGCGCGACCGCCCATTTCGGCGATCAGGCCGCGCAGCCGGTCGATTTCCTCGTCAAATGCCTTGATCGTATGTTCAGCCATGTCTTGTCTCTCTCCGCGCGGGATCAGCCGTAGCGCCCGGTGATATAGTCCTTGGTCCGCTCCTGGCGCGGGTTGGTGAAGATGTCGCTCGTCACGCCATATTCGACCAGTTCGCCCAGGTGGAAGAAGGCGGTGCGCTGCGACACGCGCGCGGCCTGCTGCATGTTGTGGGTGACGATGACGATGCCATAGCGGCCGCGCAGTTCGTGGATCAGTTCCTCGATCTTGGCGGTGGCGATCGGGTCGAGCGCCGAGCAGGGTTCGTCCATCAGGATGACTTCGGGTTCGACCGCGATGGCGCGGCCGATGCACAGACGCTGCTGCTGACCGCCCGACAAAGCGGTGCCGCTGTCATTGAGGCGATCCTTGACCTCGTCCCACAGGCCGGCGCGACGCAGCGACTTTTCGACGATCACGTCCATGTCCGCCTTGCCCGCGGCGAGGCCGTGGATGCGGGGGCCATAGGCGATGTTCTCGTAGATCGACTTGGGGAAGGGATTGGGCTTCTGGAACACCATGCCGACCCGCGCACGCAGCTGCACCACGTCCATCGAGGGGGCGTAGATATCTTCGCCGTCGAGCGTGATCGTGCCTTCGACCCGCGCCGAGGCGACGGTGTCGTTCATGCGGTTGAGGGTCCGCAGAAAGGTCGACTTGCCGCAGCCCGACGGGCCGATGAAGGCGGTGACATGGTCCATGTCGACATCGATCGACACGCCCTTGATGGCCTGTTTCTCGCCATAGAAGACCTTGACGTCACGTGCCGTCATCTTCGGATTGGCCACGGCCAGGCTTTGCTGTTCTTCGGTCATGGGTGTGATTACCACCGTTTTTCAAACTTGTTGCGCAGGTAGATGGCGAGGCCGTTCATCGCGAGCAGGAAGGCCAGCAGGACGATGATGGCGGCCGAGGTCTTTTCGACGAAGCCCTTCGAGACTTCATCGGACCAGAGGAAGATCTGCACCGGCAGCACGGTGGCCGGATCGACAATGCCGCCGGGCGGCGTGGCGATGAAGGCACGCATGCCGATCATCAGCAGCGGCGCGGTTTCGCCGAGCGCGCGGGCCATGCCGATGATCGTGCCGGTCAGGATGCCGGGCAGGGCCAGCGGCAGCACATGCTGGAACACGACCTGGACCGGCGAGGCGCCGATGCCGAGCGCGGCGTCGCGGATGCTGGGCGGCACCGACTTGATCGCGTTGCGGCCGGCGATGACGATGACGGGCATGGTCATCAGCGCCAGGGTCATGCCGCCGACCAGCGCGGCCGAGCGCGGCAGGTGCAGCAGGTTGAGGAAGATCGACAGGCCGAGCAGACCGAAGATGATCGAGGGCACGGCCGCCAGATTGTTGATCGACACTTCGATGATGTCGGTCCACCAGCTCTTGCGGGCATATTCCTCCAGATAGAGCGCCGTGGCGACGCCGATCGGGAAGCTGAGCACCAGCGTCACCAACATGGTCAGCAGCGACCCCTTGAACGCGCCCCAGATGCCGACCTGGGTCGGATCGGTGCCGTCGCTGGCGGTCAGGAAGCCCCAGTTAATGCCGGTGGCGAGCAGGCCGGCCTGACGCAGGCGCGCGACCTGTGCCTCGGCCTCGGGCGACCCCTTGCTCTTGGCGGCGAGGTCGATCGCGGTCGCGGCGGGCACGTCGATCGTCTCGGTGCGGCCCAGGATCTTGGGATCGGCCTTGATCGCGTCGCGGATGGCAATCCAGGCGCTGGGCGAGATCATCGCGTCGGCATCCTTGCCCAATGCCTTCTGCGCGACGGTGCTGGTCACCATCGGCAGATTGGCGTTGGCCAGCGCTTCATCGGTGATGTTGGCCGGATCGAGCAGCAGCGGCGAGGCCGGGAAATCGACCTTGAGGGCGATTTCCGTGCGGGTGAAACCGCGCATGCCATTCCCGACCATGGTGAAGAGCAGGAAGGCAAGGAAGGCGGCGCTAAGCAGCACGGCGGCCATGCCGGCGGCCTTGAAGCGGCGTTCGGCGGCATAGCGCCGGGCGATCCGCTTGCGCATGGCGTCCGACTTCCAGTCGGTGGGGAGGCGTTCGGCGCTCATTATTCGTAAGCCTCGCGATATTTCTTCACGACCCGCAGGGCCACGATGTTGAGCAGCAGGGTGACGATGAACAGCACCAGGCCGAGCGCGAAGGCGGCAAGCGTCTTGGCGCTGTCAAATTCCTGGTCGCCGGTCAGCAACTGGACGATCTGGGTCGTCACCGTGGTCACGCTGGCAAAGGGGTTGAGGGTGAGGTTGGCAGCCAGACCGGCGGCCATCACCACGATCATCGTCTCGCCGATCGCGCGGCTGACGGCGAGCAGCACGCCGCCGACGACGCCGGGCAGGGCGGCCGGGATCAGCACGCGGCTGATTGTCTCGCTGGTGGTGGCGCCCATCGCCAGGCTGCCGTCGCGCATCGACTGCGGCACGGCGGCGATGCTGTCATCGGCCATGGAGGAGACGAACGGGATGATCATTACGCCCATGACGAGGCCGGCGGCCAGCGCGCTTTCCGAAGAAGCGCCATGGATGCCGATCATCACCGCAAAGTCGCGCAGGGCCGGCGCAATGGTGAGCGCGGCGAAATAGCCATAGACGACCGTGGGCACGCCCGCGAGCATCTCCAGCGTCGGCTTCATCCACTTGCGCACCGTGGGGCTGGCATATTGGGTGAGATAGATGGCGCTCATCAGGCCGAGCGGGATGGCGACGATCATGGCGATGATCGCGCCGATGAAGATCGTGCCCCAGAAGAGCGGCACCGCGCCGAACGCATCCTCATTGCCATAACCCATGGCGGCCGACTGCGGGCTCCATTTGGTGCCGAACAGGAAGTCGATCGGGTTCACCATGGAGAAGAAGCGGAAGCTTTCCCACAAGAGCGAGGCGACGATGCCGAGCGTGGTGATGATCGCGATCAGCGAGGCGATCAGCAGCGTCGCCATGACCAGTCGTTCGACCCGCGTGCGGGCGCGGAAGTCCGGACGGACGCGGGTGAAGGCATAGGCGCCGCCGGCAAAGGCGAGCACCAGCGCCAGCACCGCGCCGGCAATGCCATAATGGCTGAGCGCGGTGCGATAGGGTTCGACCAGCGCATTGGCGGCCGGATTGAAGGCGCCGGCCTGCGCGCCGGTGGCGATCGCCCGTGCCTCGCCCAGGATGGCGGAGCGCGAGAAACCGTCCATCGGCAGGCTCTGCGCCGCCGGGTCGGCCAGAACCGACTGGGTGACGAGGCCGGGCGAGACATTGGCCCAGACCGCCAGGAAGATGCCGGCCGGGATCAGCGTCCACAGCGCGACATACCAGCCATGATAGCCGGGCAGGCTGTGTACCGCGTCGCGGCGACCGCTGGCGCGCGCCACGCCGGCAAGGCGCAGCGCACGGGCGCGGGCGCTGACCCAGGCAATCGCGCCCAGGCCCGCCAGCAGCAGGAGGATTGCAGGACCGGTCATGATGCCCTTACTTCAGCTGCGAACCGTCGAGGACGCTGAGCGACTTGACGACTTCCGCGCTCTTCTTGCGCACGTCTTCCGGCGCCGCGACCATGCCGCGCTTGGTCAGCGCACCGTCGGGGTTCCAGTTGGCAGCGAAGGTGTCGAGGAAACCCTGCAGGCCACGGATCGCCTGCATATGCGCCTTCTTCACATAGATGTAGAGCGGGCGGGCACCGGGATATTGGCCAGTCGAGACGGTCTCGTAGCTGGCTTCGATACCGTTGATCGGCACGTCCTTCAGCGTGTCCTTATTCTCTTCCAGGAAGCTGTAGCCGAAGACGCCGACGGCGTTCGGGTTGGCGCCCAACTTCTGGACGATCAGATTGTCATTCTCGCCCGAGTCCACATATTTGCCATCCTCGCGCACGCGGGTGCAGGTGGCCTTGAACTCGTCCTCGCTCTTCTTCTTGAGTTCTTCCATCGCCGGGTCGGTCTCGCAACCCTTGGTCAGGATCAGTTCGGCGAGCGAGTCGCGGGTGCCGCTGGTCGAGGGCGGGCCGAAGACGGAGATGGCGATCGCGGGCAAGCTGGGGTCGACATCCTTCCAGGTCTGGGCCTTGTTCGGACCCTTGCCATAGGGATTGGCGGCCAGCGCCTCATAGACGATCTTGGGGGTGAGCTTGAGGCCGGGGCCCTGCTTGCTCTCGGCGAAGGCAAGGCCGTCGACGCCGACCTGGATCTCGATGATGTCCTTCACGCCATTGCTCTGGCACTGATCGAACTCGGCCTTCTTCATGCGGCGCGAGGCGTCGGCAATGTCGGGATGCTGGGCGCCGACGCCGGCGCAGAACAGCTTCATGCCGCCGCCGGTGCCGGTCGATTCGATGATCGGCGACTTCATGCCGGGATTGCCCTGCACGAACAGTTCGGCGACCGCGGTGGCGAAGGGATAGACGGTGGAGGAACCGACTGCGCGGATCTGGTCACGGGTCGCGCCAGCGCCGCCGCCCGACTGGTCGCCGCAGCCGGCAAGCGAAAGAGCGGCCACAGCGGTCGCGGCGAAAAGGGCGAATTGCTTCACGGAAACCTCCAACTAACAGGCCGCGATTCGCAATGTCGCGCCCCTCAGGGAGGCGCCTAGCCGCGGACCATCGCGCCTTTGTGACAGTCAGATTGCATTTTCATGACATAGGGGCCGGATCGCGTCTTCGGCGTGAAATTTTCTTACGCCCTCGTCTTGGTCGCCGTGTCATCGGCCGGGGCGCCGGGCAGCAAGATGCTGACATTGGTGCCTTTTCCAAGGACGCTGGAAATATCCAGCCGGCCACGATGCCGTTCGACAATATGTTTGACGATGGCCAGGCCCAGACCCGTGCCGCCCATCGCCCGGCTGCGGCCCGAATCGACGCGATAGAATCGCTCGGTCAGGCGGGGGAGGTGATCGGGGCCGATGCCTTCGCCTTCGTCCGCCACGGACAGGCGCACCATGCCGCTGGGCCCTTCACTCAGGGTGACATGGATCGGCGTGCCGGGGCGGCCATATTTGACCGAATTGCCGACGAGATTGTGGATCAGCTGGGACAATTGGGCGCGGTCGCCCTGGATCGCCGGCAGGCCGGGCGTGATCTCCATCTCCACCTCGCGGCCGCGATCGCCATTGCTGGTGCGGAACACGCCGACCACTTCGGCGGTCAGTTCCGACAGGTCGACGGCGGCTTCGGGCAGGCGATATTTCTCCGCCTCGATCCGGCTCAATGAGATGAGATCGTCGATCAGCCGCTGCATCCGGCGCGCTTCGCCGTCCATGATCTTGAGGAAGCGCTTGCGGGTTTCGACATCCTTGCCCAGTTCCGGGTCGGCCAGCGTCTCGATGAAGCCCAATATGCCGGCCAGCGGGGTGCGCAGTTCATGGCTGGCATTGGCGACGAAATCGACGCGCATCCGCTCGGCCGCGTAGGTGCCGCTATGGTCGACCAGATGGACGAGGCGGCGCATGTCGCCGACCGCCCCGACCGAAGCGATGCGCATCTGCCAGCGCTGTTCGCGGGTGCCCAGGCCCACCAGTTCGATCATCACCGGTTCGGCGAGTGGGGCAACGCTGGCCAGCCGCTCGGCGGCGGCGGGGTGGCGGATGGCGATGCGCGCGTCCTCCCCCTCGATATGGCTGCCGAGCAGGCGTTTGGCGGCCTGGTTGGCATGGACGATCCGGCCCCGTTCGACCAGCATCAGCGGATCGGAAATGGCTTCCAGCAGGCCGGGAAAATCGGGATGGGCGAACAGGTCGGGCGCATCGAGCGCGATCGTCGGCACGTCGCGGCCGACCGGCACGCCTTCGGCCGTGATGACCAGCACGATCAGGCCGGCGAGCACCGGCAGGGCGATGGCGAGCGGCGATCCGCCGAGAATCAGCGCGCCGCCCGTGCCGAGTAAAAGCACGGCCAGCGAGGCCGTAATCTGAGAAATTGTCAGTCGATTCATGGTTACCGTGCTGGATTTTGCGCGCATTTGCTGCGATGGCTACAGAGAATAGCGCCCAATATTTACGCTTTGGCAAGCGCGATAGCGGAACATTGTGACATGAGCGAGCCCATCCCCGGACCGGAAAGCGTGGAGCCTGAAAAGGCGACGAACGATACCGTTGTGCCCGATCTGGCCGTCCCTTCGCGGCGCCAGTTGCTGATGGGCGGCGCGGTCGCGGCATCGGCGATCGTGTCGATCCGCCCGGCATTGGCCAATACGGCAGCGTCTGTTCTCAACTGCACCATTCCGGTGCCCGATCCGTCGCGGTCGGGCAATTATATCGCGCCCAATGGCCAGATGGTGCCGGCGGGAACGCCGGGCGCCTATCCGGCGAGCGGGCGCACCTATACCGGCGAGCAGGTCAAGCAGGCATTGCGCGGCCGGCCGCTGCCCGGCACCAGCTATGAGCAGAATCAGGCCTATCTGAACTATATTCGCCGCCTCCAGTCGGGACAGAGCGGCTTTACCTGTTTCGCATCGCTGCAAATGCCGCGTTAAGCCCCAAAGCCGGGTTGAACTGAAAGAACCGATTACGGGTCGCCCGCGTTGACGGCGTCGAAGCATCGACATTTCCGTCGAGCGCAAGGGCGACACCATGTTCCATGCACGCCAGGTGGCGGCACAATCTCCATTCGCGGTCGTCTATCTCTATCGCCCCGGTGACGGGGGGCTCGACCGGGTCGCGATCCAGCTTGCCAACCATCTCCATCGGCGCGGCCTGCGGGTCGAATTATGGCTGGCGCATCTGGACGGGCCGCTGGCCGGGATGATCGACCCGGCCCTGACGGTTCGCCGTGTCTGTGCGCCGCGCTGGGTGCGGCGGCTGTCGATGATCGCGCAATTCCTGCCGCTGGCCGCGATGGTGCGGCGCCATCGGCCCGATGTCGTCTATTCGGCCGGCAACCAGAGCAACATGCTGGTCGCCGCCGCGACGCTGGGCACGCAGACCCGCGCGGTCGGCCGCATTTCCAACCCGATCGTTCGGCCGGGACAGCAGGGCCTGTCCGCCTGGGCGCGCAAGACCCGGTTTCGCGCGATTGCCAGGGCCTGCAGCATGACCATCGTCATGGGCGAGACCGATCGGCAATTGCTGGCCGAGGAAGGGCCGCTTGGCGGTCGCGACGTGCGGCTGATGCCGCGCCCCACCGTCACCCGGCTGATGGAACAGGCCTGCAACGATCGCGGCACAGCCTGTTGCCCGCAGCGCCCGGCCCAATTGCTGATGGTCGGGCGGCTGGCGCCGCAGAAGGATCAGGCGACCGCGCTGGCCGCGCTGGCGCAATTGCGGAATCGCGACTGGCGGCTGCGCATCGTCGGGCAGGGACCGCTGCGCGCCCAGCTGGAGGCGCAATGCGCGCGGCTGGGCCTGTCGGACCGGGTCGAGTTTCTGGGCTTCGTCGATTGCCCGCACCGCATGGCCAGCCTGTTTGCCGAAGCGGACCTGCTGTTGCAGCCGTCCTGCTGGGAAGGGCTGGCAGGCACGATGATCGAGGCGCTGGGCTGTGGCGCGGGCGTGGTGGCGACTGATTGCACCCGCAATATCCATCCGCTGCTGGCCGCCGCTGGCCAGCATCCGCCGGTGCCGGTCGGCCATGTCGATGGCTTTGCCCGTGCGATCGAATGGGCGCTGGCCCATCCCGCGCCGCCCGAGCAGCTGGCGCAGGCGGTGCGCGAACATGGGCTGGACCGGGCGCTCGACACCTATATGCGCGCGCTGATGACGGTCGGCGCGCGGGAGCTTCCGGTCGGCGTTGCGCTGCAGGCCTTTCCCTGATGCGTTAGGCACTTGGCTACCCTTTTGGCTTTAGGGCAAGAGGGAGCCATGGAGGTGCCGGACGCGTGGTCAGGGAAGAAGTTTATCGTCGAGAAGGGGCGGAGGCGATCATCGTCCGGCCGCTGGATGATATCGTCCTGCTCTATCATCGCCCGTCGGGCCAGACCCATATGGTGATCAGCCCGGTGCCCGAGATATTGGACGCCATGGCCGACGGCCTGCCGGCGAGCGCAACGATGCTGCGCGATCGGCTGGCCCTGCTCTATGATCTGGGCGAGGGCGATGTGGTGGGCGAGATCGGTCAGCATCTCGCCTATCTCGACCGGATCGGACTGGTGCGGCCGGCATGAGGCACAGCCTGACCCTGCGCATCGGCCCGGCGACCTTCCGCATCGTTTCCGCCTGGGCGCAGCCGATCGACCAGTTGAAGCGCCTCTATGCCGATTATCCCGATGCCGATGGCGCGATCGCCGATTTCACCGTGCGGTTGCAGCCGACCAGCGCGGTCCGGCGCTGGGTGCGACCGTCCATCTTCATCACCGGCGATCATGGCCTGGCCGATGCCGCGCCGATGAGCCTGGCGCATGGGCTGCTGGCAGCGGAAATGGGGATGAACCTGCAGATGGCGCTGGGCTGGCGCCGACATCTGCTGCTCCATGCGTCGAGCGTCGAGAAGGACGGGCGGGTGCTGGTGATGACCGGCGAGTCCGGATCGGGCAAGTCGACGCTGGCGGCGCAACTGGGCGAGCGCGGCTGGCGTCTGATGGGGGACGAGTTTGCGCTGCTCGATCTCGACAGCGGGGCGATATTGCCCTTTCCCCGGCTGGTGTCGCTCAAGAACAAGGCGATCGAGGTGATCGCGGGCGAGGTGCCGGGTGCGCGTATGGGGCCGCTGCTGGGCGCGACGGCCAAGGGCGACATTCGCCATATGGTGCCGCGCGCCGATGCTGTGGCGCGGATGGGCGAGGGCGGGATGCCGGCGCTGTTGCTGTTCCCCCGCTTCGGTTCGGGGCCGGCGGAACGGCCGGTGGGGCAGGGGGAGGTGTTCATGCGCCTGACCCAGGCATCGACCAATTATGTGGCGCTCGGCGAACCGGCGTTCGCCGCGCTGACGCGCTTCGTGGCGCAGGTGCCGGCGCGGGCGATCGACTTCCCCTCGGGCGAGGCGGCGATCGCCATGGTCGACCGGCTGTGGAGCGAGATCGCATGAGCGCAGCGCTGCTGGTCGGGGCCTTGCGCGATCCGGCGACGACTACGGGGCTGGATGCAGCCGGCTGGAACAGCCTGATCGCGATGGCGCGGGCGGAGCGGCTGATCGGCACGCTCGCCTTCCGGCTGGACGGGCGGGCCGTGCCCGATGCGGTGCGGCCGATCCTGGCGGATGCACGGGAGGATGCGGCACGGGAGGCGCGGCAGGCGATATGGGAAGCGGACCGGGCGCGGGCGGCGCTGGCGCCAATCGGTCTGCCGGTGATCCTGCTCAAGGGCACGGCCTATGCGGCGGCGGGCCTGCCGGCGGGGCGGGGGCGCTTCATCGGCGATCTCGACATATTGGTGCCGCGCGATCGGATCGATGCGGCGGCCGATGCGCTGATCGCGGCCGGCTGGGAATGGGTCAAGGAAGACCCCTATGACGACGCCTATTATCGGCAGTGGATGCATGAGCTGCCGCCGATGATCCACACCGAGCGCGACCGGATGATCGACGTGCATCATACCGTGCTGCCGCTGACGGCGCGGCCGACGCCGGATGCCGCCGCGATGATGACGGACGCGGTTTTGATAACCGATGGATTATATATGCTGTCGGCTGAGGATCGGGTCTGTCATGCTGCAGCGCATCTGCTGGCGGACGGCGATTTGCAGGGGGGGCTGCGCAACCTGTGGGATATTCATTACCTTTGTGAGGAATCGTCGGAACGACAGGATGATTTTTACCTCTGTCTCTTCGAGAAGGCGGCGCATCACCAATTGACCGCAGCAGTTTGGCGCGCGTTACGCCTCTCTCGTCATCTCTTCGATACCGAGGTCAAAGCCTATCGAGCGCCTATAGAGGTCGATTATAAATTGCGTTGGAGCGACCGAGCTTTCATCAGCCGGCTGCTGGCGCGCAATGGCTGGGGGCAGGAGACGCGTAAAGCGCTGGTCTTCGCCTTCTTCGTGCGGTCTCACTGGCTGCGCATGCCGCCGCTGATGCTGGCGCGCCATCTGTTCACCAAATGGCGCAAGGGGCATCGGCCGCAATAGGTCAGGGTTGGGCCAGGGCCGCTTCCAGCGCGAGACCGGCCATGTCGGCGATGGCGAGCAGCCGCTCGATCGGCTTGCCGTCACGGGCATCGGACGACAGGCCGGACATGACCGCCACCATATAATCGGCGACCGGCAGCGCCTGGTCGGGATGGTCGGGGGTCAGATAGTCCCGGACCCGGTCGACGCTTTTGTCCTTCCAGCAGCGCGCCTGGGCGGCGGCGATGGCGTCGGCACCCCGTGCGGCCTCCAGCACCATGCAGCCCGGCGCGGCCGGGTCGGCGGCATAGATGCGCGCGGCGGTCCGCAGCAGTTCGGTAAGTGCGGTGGCTGGCGGCGTGCCGGGCACAAGGATATCGTCCACCGGCAGGGCATTGCGGGCGTAGCGCGCCAGCACCCGGTCGAACAGGGACGCCTTGTCACCGAAAGCGGCATAGAGGCTGGGCGGATTGATCCCCATCGCCTGCGCCAGCGCGGCGACGCCGACACCATCATAGCCATGGTGATGAAACAGCGCCTGCGCCGCAGAAAGGGCGGCGTCCTCGTCGAAGGAACGCGGGCGGCCCCGGCTCTTGGCTTTTTCTTTAATGGTCATTACAAAAATCCTTGACGGGCGCGATTGGTGATTTATATAGCGATCATTACAAATTTAGCAAGGAATTGTCCCATGACCGATTTCACTGCCAAGAAAGTCCTCGTCCTCGGCGGCAGCCGGGGTATCGGTGCAGCGATCGTGCGGCGCTTTGCCGGTGACGGCGCCGATGTCGCCTTCACCTATGCCGGGTCGCAGGATGCCGCCACCGCGCTTGCCGCCGATGTCGGCGCCCGTGCCATCCGCTCCGACGCGGCCGATCGCCAGGCGGTGATCGAGGTGGTGGCGGGCGAGGGCGCGCTCGACGTGCTGGTCGTCAATGCCGGCACGCTGGTGCTGGGCGATCCGCTGACGCTGGACGCCGATGCGGTCGACCGGATGATCGATATCAATGTCCGCGCGCCCTATCATGCGGCGGTCGAGGCGGCGCGGCAGATGAACGACGGTGGTCGCATCATCGTCATCGGTTCGGTCAATGGCGACCGCATGCCGTTCGAGGGCGGCGCGGCCTATGCGCTGACCAAGTCGGCGCTGCAGGGCATGGCCCGAGGTCTCGCCCGCGACTTCGGCGCGCGCGGCATCACCGTCAACATCATCCAGCCCGGCCCGACCAATACCGACATGAACCCGGCCGATGGTCCGATGAGCGCCACCATGCACGGCTTCATGGCGATCAAGCGCCATGCCACGGGCGAGGAAATTGCCGGGCTGGCCGCCTATCTGGCGGGGCCGGAAGCGGGCATCATCACCGGTGCCATGCACACGATCGACGGCGGCTTCGGCGCCTGATCGTCCGTTCGGGAGGGGCGGCTGAAAGGCCGCTCCATCCTGTTGCGCCGCCTCTTTTCTTCGCGGCGCGCGATGCTATGATGAGCGCCAACGGGCCGTGCGGGCGCCCGTTCAGGCGATGATCGTCCAAGTTCCGCTCCCTGCGCCGCGCCTGCGGCAGGAGCCGATGACGATGACGACACTGGATGATGGCCCACCGCCGATCCGCCTTTTCCCGCTGTTCCTGAAATTCCTGCGCTTTGGCTGCCTGGCCTTTGGCGGGCCGGTCGCGCAGATCGCCATGCTGCGCCAGACCTTGGTGGAGGAGGAGCGCTGGCTGTCCGGGCCGCGCTTCAACCGTTTGCTGGCGGTGATGCAGATATTGCCCGGCCCCGAAGCCCATGAACTATGCGTCCATATGGGCATGATGGCGCGCGGCCGGATCGGCGGGCTGCTGGCGGGGTTGGGCTTCATGCTGCCCGGTCTGCTGCTGATGCTGGTCGCCGCCTGGCTCTATCGCGACTGGATCGCCGGCGCGGGCTGGGCGCTACCGGTGCTGTTCGGCATTCAGCTGGTGGTGCTGGCGATCATTGCGCGCGCGGTGCAGCGGATCGGCGGCCATGTGCTGGAGGACCGGTTGCTCTGGGCGCTGGCGGTGGGCGCCTTTGCCGCGACTTTGCTCGGCACCCCTTTCTGGATTCCGTTGCTGGCGGCGGGGCTGGTCCATGCCTTTCGCGCACGGCCCATATTGATCGGCGCAGTGCTGGTCGGGGCGGTCATGCTGGCGTTGCTGCTGCACAAGGGGACAGTGGCGGTCGCGCCGATCCCGATTGTGGTTGGTGCCGCGCGACCCGACATGCTGCTGCTGTTCATTGCCGGGCTGAAGGGCGGGCTGCTCACCTTTGGCGGCGCCTATACCGCCATTCCCTATGTGCGCGGCGATACGGTCGGGCGCGGCTGGCTGTCGGACGGGCTGTTCCTCGACGGGGTGGCGCTCGCCGGCATATTGCCGGCGCCCTTGGTGATCTTCGCGACCTTTGCCGGCTATATGGCCGGGGGGCTGGGCGGCGCGCTGGCGATCACGGCGGGCATGTTCCTGCCAGCCTTCGCCTTTTCCCTGATCTTCTATGAGCGGCTGGAAGCGCTGGTCGAAAATCCGGCGCTCCACCATCTGCTGGCCGGGGTCGCGGCGGCGGTGGTCGGGGTGATCGCGGCGACCCTGGTGCAACTGGGTTGGGCGGCGGCGATGCGGGCGGACCGGCTCTGGGCGGCGGGCCTGATCCTGCTGGTCGGCGCGCTCTGCGCCTGGCGGATCAAGGGGCGGTGGAGCATGCCGGCGATCATCGCGCTGGGCGGTGGCGCGGGGTGGTTGTTGCAGCCCTGACAGGGGCGCCATGCAACGGTTCATCGCAGCTTAAGCACGGGAGGCGGAAGGGCGGCCTTTCCGCCTTTCTTCCCGGACATATGCGTGATGCCGTCGATCGAAACCTCCTGGCCTCTGGCTGAGCCTGTTGCCGCGCAGACGGCGCGTCCGGTGCCGATCGTCACGCGGCCATTGGCGATCCGGCGGCATTTTCTGGCGGCGCTGGGCGGGAGCATGCTGCTGCTCGCCCTGCTGCTGGACATGGCGGATCTGCGCATCGATTTCTGGCAGCCGAGCAGCATCGCCTATGGCGCGGCGGCGGCGCTGTTGCTGGCGCTGCGCTTCGGCCTGCCGCGCAGCGGCTGGCGTCATGCCGGGACGGTGGCGCCATTTGCCACCTATGTCGGCCTGTTCACGCTGATCTCGGTCATGGGGGCGGCGGCCAGCTATCCCGTGGCGGCGCTGACCCATGGCTATGCCGACGCGACCTTGCAGCGGATCGACGCGGCGCTGGGGTTCGACTGGCTCCATTGGTATCGGCTGACGGCGTCGCACCGGACACTCCAGTTCCTGGAAACGGCCGCCTATCGCAGCATCTATGTGACGCCGGCCCTGCTGCTATGGTGCATGGCGCGGGCGGGTGAGCAGGAACGGGCCTGGCGCTTCATCGCGACCTTCTGGCTGGCGGCGGTCATCACCCTGATCCTGTTCAGCCTGATGCCGGCGGTTGGGCCATTCTCCTATCTGTGGCACGAACCGATCCGCTACATGCCCGAAAGCGAGCTGTGGCAGCAGGGGCTGATCCCGGCGCTGCGGACGCATGCGGTCCATGCCGTCGATCTGGGCAGTTGCGCGGCATCGTGTCGGCGCCCAGCTTCCATACCGCGGCGGCGGTGCTGTATATCGCGGCGGGCTGGCGGATCGCAGCGCTGCGCTGGCCGATCGTCGCGCTCAACGCGGCGATGCTGCTGTCCACGCCGGTCGAGGGCACCCATTATCTGATCGACATGATCCTGGGGCTGGGCGTGGCGCTGACCGCGCTGGCGCTGATGGAGGTCCATCGGCGCCGCTGCGCGGCCAGCGCATAAGCTCAATCCTTCTTCAGGATATCCATGGCGAGGACGGTCATCGCCTCGCTGGCGGTGGCGATCACCTTGTCGGCCTCCGGCGCCCAGAACGGGCTGTGCAGCGAGGGCAGGGTGATCTGGCCAGCCTGCGCCGCTGCCATCTTGTCCGCCGGCACGCCGCCGACCCAGAAGATGAAGCTGTTGATCGACTTGTCGGCACGGTAGAAGCGGCCGAAGTCCTCGCCGCCCATCACCGCCGGGGTCTTGACCACGCGGCCCTCGGCGAAATGCCCCTTGAGCAGCGCGCCCATCTGTTCGGCAAATTCGGGCGGGTTATAGGTGGACGGGGTGAACTCGTCCTTGACGCTGACGACCGGCATCTTGTCGTCGGGCACGCCCGCCGCAATCGCCTCGCCACGGGCGATCCGCTCGATCCCCTTGATCAGCTTGGCGCGGGTCTCGTCCGAATAGCTGCGCACGGTCAACAGCAGCAGCGCCTGGTCGGGGATGATGTTGTGCTTGGCGCCCGCCTGGAAGCTGCCGACGGTGACGACGGCGGGATCCTGCGGATCCTGTTCGCGGCTGACCAGAGTCTGCAGCGAGGTGACGATGCGCGAACCCAGCACGATCGGGTCGCGGGTCGTCTGCGGATAGGCGCCATGGCCGCCCAGCCCCTTCACCACGATATCGACGCTGTCGACATTGGCGAGGGCATAGCCCGGCGTATAGCCGACGACGCCGGCCTGGAGATTGGCGGCATCATGGAAGGCGATGGCATGGGTCGGGCGCGGGAAGCGGGTGTAGAGCCCGTCCTCCAGCATGTCGCGGGCGCCCTTGCCCACTTCCTCGGCCGGCTGGAGGATCATCACCAGCGTGCCCTTCCACTTGTCCTTCTGGCTGGACAGCAGCTTGGCGGTCTCGATGAAGGCGGTCATGTGGGTGTCATGGCCGCAGGCGTGCATCACGCCGGTTTCGACCCCCTCGGGCGTCTTGGTGCGGACCTTGGACGCGAAGTCGAGGCCGGTCTGCTCGACCACCGGCAGGCCGTCCATATCGGCGCGGATCAGCAGCACGGGGCCCGAGCCATTCTTCATCACCGCGACGACGCCGGTGCCGCCGACCTTCTCGGTCACGTCGAACTTCATCGCTTTCAGTCGCTTGGCCAGCTTGGCGGCGGTGTTCACCTCCTGCAGCGAAAGCTCGGGATTGGCATGCAGGTCGCGATAGAGGGTCATCAGCCCCTCCATGTCCCTGGCGATCAGGCCAGGCAGTTCGCTCTGCGGCGTGGGGGTAGGCTGGACCATGGCCGGCTGAGCCGGCGGCGGCGCAGCCGGGGTTTGGGCGACGGCGATGGACGAAAAGCTGACAGCGGCCAGAAAGGCCGTGAGCGCGTGGCGCATATGATTGAATCTCCCTTGCTGGGCAGGAGCATAGGGGGATTTTACGGGCGTTAAAGGGGGATTGTTACGGTGCTGGCCTGCGCGCGCGGCAAGGTTCAATAATAGTCATAGATGCCGGTATAGGGGAGCTGGAAATAGTTGAGGCCGCTGCCGATCATGCGGCCGACGCGCGACCGGCTGTTCTTGAAGAAGAGTTGCTTGATGTTGAGCGCGACGCCGAAGAAGATGTCGCGTTTCGGGGGGATGCCGGCGGCGCGGTCGGCGAGGGTGAAATCCTTGCCGCGATAGCCGACCTGCAATTCGACGAGCCGCAAAGGGCTCGCTTCCAATTTCCTGAACCCGGCCAGTTCGAGCGACAGCAGGAAATGCTGCTGTTCATAATGGCGCTTCCCCTTGAAGCTGTAGACGTTGGAATTGGGCACCATCATCAGCCGGAAATCCAGCTTCTCCTCCAGCCCCGGTACGGTGTGACGCAGCACCGAGAAAGCGGCACCGGCAGTATTGAAGGCGATATCCTGGTAGGAAAAGCCGCTGTCGCTCTTATGCCCATCCCATAATTCGCCGTAGAATTGCAGCGCGGTCGACAGCAGGGCCGCCGGCAAGGCGGCCGCTGCCCGGTCGCCGGTCTTGCGGGCGATGCGCGCGCCCAGAAATTCGGCGAAGAGATAGGCATTGAAGGCGTGCGTCAGCTTGTCGATGCCAAGATTGTTGGTGTTCTTGCCGAACCATCCTTCATCCTTGACGTGAAAGGATGTCGTGTCGTCGGTCCAATAGGCCTGGGTGGCGGTGATATAGGCGAAGAGCCCCAATGTTTCCCATTTGGCCGCCGCCATCCGGCTGCCGAGCGAGCGATAGCGGTCGGGATCGATTGCAGCCGGGCTATCTGTATCGACGACGATGGATGGACCGACACTGTCCGGCAGTTCGGTTTCCGGCTTTTTTTCCGGCGTGAGGCTGGCGAGATCGAAGGAGATGGTCTCGTTCACGGTCAGGGCGGCAGGCGATGCCGTTTCGCCTGAACCATGTGCGAGCGGGGAGATGTCGGCGCTTTCCTGGGCGCGGACTTGCGACGGTGCGACGGTTGCGAGAAGCGCCGTCAGCATCGACGCGCGTAACGATCGCCCGCTTGGGCCTGCATGGTCCGATTGTCGCGCCAACGCCCCTTGCCCCTGTGAAAAGACAAAGCGACCCTTGTTCTGGAATGCATATTATCGGACGGGCGGCAGCGAATATATTCGTGTGAAATGCCTATAAGCGGGCAGGAAGCACGATGGATGGCCTCGAAGCCGAAGACAGCGCCCGCCCGGCTGATTTCCGGGCGGGCGGCATCATCATCGCTGCGAGATGAACGCCCGGATATCCGCGCTCAGCTTGCGCAGGTCGTCGGGGCGGACATACATCATGTGGCCGGCATCATAATAATGATACTGGATCCGCGCGGGATCGAAGCCGGTGCGGCTCATCGCATATTCGGCGCCGAAGAAGGGGGTGGCGAAATCATACCAGCCCTGGCCGACGAACACCTTGAGCCCGCTATTCTCGCGCAAGGCCTTGCTGAGATAAGGGGCGACGCTGGCGTAAACTTCGCTGTCGCGGCCGCGCTGGCCCTGCAGCTTCCAGTCCCAGCCGCTGACCCCGCCGATCGTCACATAGCTGCGGTCGGTCTTGTACTTCAGCTCGTCGCGGGCATAGCTGTTCATCGCCGCGGTATAGGCGCCGTCGATCGCGTAGAAGCTGGGGTCATTGTCCGGCTCCTCGCCGGCCGCATCATAATCCTTGCCGGTATAGCGGGTGTCGAGGCGACCGATGGAGACGCCCCGATCGCGCAGCAATTCCTTGTAGAAACGGCCCGGCGAAATGCGCAGTTCTGCATGGTCGACAAACTGCTCCGACAGGCCGGTGAGGCGGGCCAGTTCGGCACGGACGCTGGCGCGTTCCTGGTCCGACAACTGGTTGCCCTTCAGCAGCGCGGCGGCATAGGGGCCGATCGCGAAGGCGCGGGCCTGCTGCGCGGCTTCGGCCACGGTGGCGGGCGGATTGCCCATCTTCTTGTGATACCAGGCGGTCGTCGCCATCGAGGGGAGGTTGAGGATATAGGGCATTTCATTGCCCTGCACCTCGGCCGATGCGCCGAAGTCGAGGATCGACGAGATCAGGATGATGCCGTTGACCGCGACGTCGTTATAGCTGCCCTCCAGCTCGTTGATCAGCGCGACCGAACGGGTGGTGCCATAGCTTTCACCACCGATATATTTGGGCGAGGACCAGCGGCCATTCTCATTGAGCCACAGGCGGATATATTCGGCGATCGACTTTGCGTCGGCCGACACCCCCCAATAATCCTTGGGATCCTTCTTGCCGATGGCATGGGAAAAGCCGGTGCCGACCGGATCGATGAAGACGAGGTCGGTGACGTCCAGCAGCGATTCGGCATTGTCGACCAGCGGATAGGGCGGCGCGCCGTCATCCTGTGCGTCGGGCAGCACCACGCGCTTGGGGCCGAAGGCGCCCATGTGCAGCCAGAGCGAGCCCGAGCCCGGACCGCCATTATAGAGGAACGTGATCGGGCGCTTCTTGTCGCCGCCATCCTTGACATAGGAGGTGGCATAGATGGCCGCGAGCGGCTTGCCGTCCTTGTCCTTCAGATAGGTTTCGCCGGTGGTCGCGGTGTAGCTGATCGCCTTGCCGCCGAACACGCCCTTATGATGGGTGACCGAGACATTGGGGGCGGGCACGCCAGCTTCGGCGGCCGGTGCCTCATCCTTCTTCTTGTCCCCGTCCTGGGCCTGCACGGCCATGGGCATGATGGCCAGCGCGAGCGCGGCCAGCGAAATCGTCAAACGCATTAAGGATGCTCCCCTTTCTTTTGTGGCGCATGCGCTAGCGGAGAGAGAGCCATGCGGGAAGGGGGCTCAGCGGGGCTGTGGCGCTTTGGCGCGCTTTCGGGCAGGCGCCATAGCACCGGCAATACGCCGAGCGCGACGATCGCGATCAGCCATCCGGGCGCCGACGCCCATCCGCTCGCCTGCGTCAACTGATGCGACAAATAGGGGGTGAGGCCGCCGAACAGGGCGGTCGCGCCGGTGGCGCCAAAGGCGAGGCCACTCAGCCGCCCTTCGCCGGGAAATTGCTCGGCCGTGGTCACGGCGCCGACCGCGCTCACCGCCCCGCCCAGCGCCGCCAGCAGGATCGCACCGACCAGCGCGCCGCCCAATGCGCTGCCCTGCGCCATCAGGGCAAAGAGCAGGGCCGGCAGCGCCACGCCGGCCAGCGCCAGCGCGACCAGTACCGGCCGCCGGCCGATCCGGTCGGACAAGGCACCGACCAGCGGCGTCACCAGGATCACCACCAGCGCCGCCAGCGTCGAGAGTGTCAGCGCATCGGCCTCGCCCATGCGGCCGGTCCCGATCAGGAAGCTCGGCACATAGACGATGCCGACATAATAGGTGATCGACCCCAGCGCCGAAATGGCAAAGCCGCGGCCGATCGCCGGCCTATAGGCGCGCAGACTGAGGCGCAACGGCTGGGCCGGGATGCTGCCACGGGCGCGCTGCGCCAGGAAATCGGGCGATTCCTCGATCCGCGACCGCGCCAGCAGGATGAGCGCCGCAAGTCCCGCGCCAACCAGAAAGGGCATGCGCCAGCCCCAGTCGGCCAGTGCCGCCTCGTCCAGCAGCGCCACGGTCAGGGCGGACAGCGCCACTGCCAGCAACCCGCCGACCTCGCTCGCCGCCGACGCCAGGGACGTGATGAGGCCCCGCCGGCCGGGCGGCGCCCCTTCCAGCAGATAGGCGACGACGCCGGTATATTCGCCCCCGACCGAGAAGGCCATGACACAGCGCAGCGCCAGCAGCAGCCAGCCCGCCGTCGCCCCGGCCTGCGCCTGGGTCGGCAACAGCGCGGTCGCCAGCATCGCCGCGCTCATCAGCGCCATCGACAGCAACATGGTCGGCCGCCGGCCATGGCGATCGCCGATATGGCCGAAGAATATCGCGCCCAGCGGCCGCATCAGATAGGCGATCGCAAAGCCTGCCAGCACATGGCCCACACCCGCCGCGCCGCCGCCATAGAAGATGCGTGACAACAAGGTGGCGAGATAGAGATACAGGGTGAAGTCATACCATTCGACGATGGTCGACAGCCCGGCAATCGCCAGCGATCGCTTCGAGAGGCTCTGCGGTGCCCCCATCGGCGGCATTTCCTCATCCATCAGAGCCCACCCCCCCAATCCGTTCGCTTCGAGCCTGTCGAGAAGCGGCAAGCGCCGACCTTCATGTCCCGCTTCACCCCGTTTCTCGACAAGCTCGAAATGAACGGAGGCAGGTAAGCGCCCCATCTGCCTAACCATCGGCAAAGCCGAACGGCGCCCGCGTCCGCCGATAATCGTCGGGCAGCATGTCGCGGCCGATCGGCGGGGCGGACCGGGCCATGCACTGGCTGCGGTGGCACAGGCGACAGGTTACGCCGATCGGCGTTGGCGCGGGGGGCGGCGCATCCTGGCTATAGACCAGCCGATGGGCATGGTCGGCCGCGCAGCATAGCGCGATCGCCCGCTCCACCTTCGCCGCACCCCAACTGCCGCCGCCGGCGGTGACGGTGCGCGCGATCGAGAAGAAGCGCTGGCCGTCGGGCAGTTCCAGCCATTGCGTCACCACCTCGCGCGGCGTCTCGAACACGCGATGCACCGACCAGAGCGGGCAGGAACCGCCATGGCGGGCAAAGGGAAAGCCGGCCCCGTCCAGCCGCTTGGAGACATTGCCGGCCTGGTCGACCCGCAGGAAGAAGAAGGGGACGCGCTCCTGCCCCGGCTTCTGCAACGTGGTAAGCCGGTGCGCCGCCTGCTCGAAGCTGACGCCGAACTGCCGGGCCAGCGCCTCGACATCATAGCGCTTGGCCTCCACCGCCTTGGCGAAGGCGGTATAGGGCATCAATATCGCCGCCGCGCCATAGCCGGCCAGCGCCCGCCGGGCGAGCCGCCGCCCGCTTTCGCTGGCGAACTGCCCGTCCTTGAGCAGCGCGTCGAAGCCCTTGCGCATCTCCAGATAGGCGATCTGCAACGCCAGTTGAAAGGCCGAGCTGGCGCCGTCCAGCGCATCGTCCAGCAGCACCGCGTCGCGATGCCGGTCGAGCCGCCGCATCGATCCCGCCATCACGTCCGACGGCAATCGCCGCACCCGCAAATTGTGCCGCGCCTTGAGCCAGCCCGACAAACCACCCTCGGCCTCCGCTTCCGCCGCCAACTTCTCGGCCGCATCGTCGAGCAGCGGGAAGCTGTTGCGCCGCGCAGCGATGAAGCGCCGCGCCTCCGCCACCGGATCGGCGCCATCCTCCTGCGGCTCCGCCTCTGCCCCCCGGTCCGCCAGCGCCAGATGCTCCTCGCGATAGCTGGTATAGAGCCGCAGCAAAGCTTCTGTAATGCCGGGATAATTGACCGCGACATCGCCGGTTGCCAGTTGCGGCAGGTCGATATCGGCGAACATCGGGTCTTTCAGCACCGCCTGCAGCCGCGCCGTCTGTTCCGCGCCGCCGTCGCCCGCCACCTCGGCCATGTCCAGCTTGTATGTCCGCGCCAGCCGCAGCAGCATGTCGGCGGTCAGCGGCCGCTGGTTGCGCTCCAGCAGCGCGACATAGGAGGCGCTGATCTCCAGATCATTGGCCATGTCGGCCTGCGTCAGCCCCAGCTCGCGCCGCAGCCGCCGCAATCGCGGTCCCATATAGACGGGACGATCCTTGGCCATGACACCGACTCCTGTACGCTCTTTACAACTTTACAGCAGATTTTTGTAAAGATCGACAACTGGACTTTGGCAGGGGTGCCGCACCCCATTCCCTGTGTCTACTTCGCTGTCATTCTTTCTTGCAGCTCACCCCAAGGGAATGACGATATGACCTATCAAAGTGAAATCGCGAAGGCCGACACGCTGATCGGCGGCCAGGGCCATTGGGATGGCATTGCGCCCGAATCCGTCGCCCGGATGCGCCTGCAAAACCGGTTCCAGAGCGGCCTCGACATCGCCCGCTACACTGCAAAGATCATGCGCGCCGACATGGCCGCCTATGATGCCGATCCGGCCAACTACACCCAGTCGCTGGGCTGCTGGCACGGCTTCATCGGCCAGCAGAAGATGATCTCCATCAAGAAGCATTTCGGCACCACCAAGGGCCGCTACCTCTATCTCTCGGGCTGGATGGTCGCGGCGCTGCGCAGCGAGTTCGGCCCGCTGCCCGACCAGTCGATGCATGAAAAGACCAGCGTCCCCGCGCTGATCGAGGAACTCTACACCTTCCTGCGCCAGGCCGACGCTCGCGAGCTGGGCGGCCTGTTCCGCGATCTCGACAAGGCTCGCGCGGAAGGGGACGAGGTCCGCGCCGCCAAGTTGCAGCAGCAGATCGACAATCATGAAACCCATATCGTCCCGATCGTCGCCGACATCGACGCCGGCTTCGGCAATGCCGAGGCGACCTATCTGCTCGCCAAGAAGTTCATCGAGGCTGGCGCCTGCTGCATCCAGATCGAGAATCAGGTCTCGGACGAAAAGCAGTGCGGCCATCAGGACGGCAAGGTCACGGTCCCGCATGAGGACTTCCTCGCGAAGATCCGGGCGGTCCGCTACGCCTTCCTGGAACTCGGGATCGACGACGGCGTGATCGTCGCGCGCACCGACTCGCTGGGCGCCGGCCTCACCAAGCAGATCGCCTTCACCCGGCAAGCCGGCGACATTGGCGACCTGTATAATGGCTTCCTTGATTGCGATGCCGTCGATGCGACCGCGATCGGCCATGGCGACGTCCTCATCAGCCGCGACGGGCAATTGCTGAAGCCCAAGCGCCTGCCGTCGAACCTCTATCAGTTCCGTGCCGGCACCGGCGAGGATCGCTGCGTCCTGGACTGCATCACCGCGCTCCAGAACGGCGCCGACCTGCTGTGGATCGAAACCGAAAAGCCGCATATCGGCCAGATCGGCGGCATGGTCAGCCGCATCCGCGAGGTCATCCCCAACGCCAAGCTGGTCTATAACAATTCGCCCAGCTTCAACTGGACGCTGAACTTCCGTCAGCAGGTGTTCGACGCCTGGGAGAAGGAAGGTCGCGACCTTGCCGCCTATGACCGGGCGAGGCTGATGAGCGCGGACTATGACGCCACCGACCTCGGCGTCGAGGCGGACGAGCGCATCCGCACCTTCCAGAAGGATGCGGCGGCGCAGGCAGGCATCTTCCACCACCTCATCACCCTGCCGACCTATCACACCGCCGCGCTCAGCACCGACAATCTCGCGAAGGAATATTTCGGCGAGGCCGGCATGCTGGGCTACGTCAAGGGCGTTCAGCGGCAGGAAATCCGCCAGGGCATCGCCTGCGTGAAGCACCAGAATATGGCCGGCTCCGACATTGGCGACGACCATAAGGAATATTTCGCCGGCGAAGCCGCGCTCAAGGCCGGCGGCGCCCACAACACGATGAATCAATTCGCGGCCTAAAGGCCGCGGGGGAACCAGTTTGCGGCCTAAACACCGCAGGCGCCCCATCTTCCCGGCGATATCCCGATGCTTGTCGGGAAGATGGGTTCCGCAAGCGTAACAAGCATGGAAGATTAGGGTTTCGCGGCCGGGGCCGTGAAGACAGCCAGTTCGCGGGGACTTCGACACTCCCTTCGCGATTTGGGTGGAAGGACCCTCGACGGCCCGGTGGCGCACCACCGGGCCGTTTTTTGCATATTGGTTTTAGACGATCCCCGCCCGCTGGCGCACCGCCTGCTTCAATATGTCGAGCGGCATCGCGCCCAGCGTCAGCACCTCATGGAACTGCTTGAGGTCGAACTTGTCGCCCTGCGCCTTCTTCACTTGCTCACGCAGGTCGTTCCACACCGTATGGCCGATCTTGTAGCTGCATGCCTGGCCCGGCCAGACGGTATAGCGGTCGATCTCGCCCTGGCTGCGGCCGCGCGCGATGCCGGTGGTGGCAATCAGGTAATCGGTCGCCTTCTCGCGGCTCCAGCGCTTGGCATGCATGCCGCTGTCGACCACCAGCCGGGTGGCGCGGAACAGCAGCGACTGGAGATAGCCGACCTGGCCCAGCGGATCGCCCTTGTACATGCCCATCTCGTCGGCCAGTTGTTCCGAATAGAGCGCCCAGCCCTCGGAATAGCCGCTGTAGAAGCCGCGGCGGCGGATCATCGGGATCGAATCCGATTCCAGCGCCACCGTCACCTGCAGATGGTGGCCCGGCACCGCCTCATGATGGGTCAGCGTCGCAAGGCCGAACTTGGGCCGGTCGAACGTGTCGCGCAGGTTGATGAAATAGATGGCCGGCCGCGACCCGTCGAGCGAGGCGTTCTGATAATAGCCGCCCGGCGCGCCCGCCTGGATTGTCACCGGCACGCGGCGCACCTCGACCGGCGCCTTGGGCACGGTGTTGAACGCCTCGCCCAGCCGCGCCTGCATCGCCTTGATCTGGCTGTTGAGCTGCGCCAACAGTGCCTCCCGGCCCGGATCGGTATTGGGGTAGAGTTGATCGGGGCGCTTGTTGAGCGCGACCAGACGGTCGCCGACCGTGCCCTGGCTCATCCCTTCGCCCTTCAGGATCGCGTCGATCCGCGACGAGATGCTGGCAACTTGATCCAGACCCATCTGATGAATCTCGTCGCCGGTCAGCCGGGTCGTGGTCGCGGCTTCGGCGGCGGCCGCGTAAAAGGCTTCGCCGTCGGGCAGGCGCCAGCAGCCGGCATCATGCACCGCCTTGGCGCGCAACTGCTGCACCAGCGCGCGCTGGCGATCGACGGCGGGGAAGACCTTCTCCGCGACGATCTTTTCCGCCTGCGCCGCGCGTTCGGGCGGCAGGCCGGCGGCGGCCAGCTTCTTGGCAAAGCTCGCCACCAGCACGGTCTGGGCTGCGGGCTGGTCGCGCAGCGCCGCCTGCATCTTCATGGTGGTGTCGAGGATATAGTCGGGCGCGAACACGCCCTTGGCCGCATCCGCCTTCTGCCGCTCCAGCTCGCCATCCATGCTGACGGGGAAGGCTTCGAGCCGCGCCAGATAGGCGTCGGCATCGGCTGCGTCCTTCACCCGGTGCTGGCTGTCGAGGAAATCGGGCGTCTCGCGATAGGAGCCGGTCAACTGGCTCAGGATATAGGGGGCGTAGCGGCCCGCCGTCTCGCCATAGGCGAAACGTTCGCCACCGACCGCGCGGTCGAGCTGATAGGCGACGACATCATAGTCGAGCTGGCTGGCCGGGCTGAGCGTTGCGCGGTCCAGGCTCGCCAGTTGCTTCGCCTGCGTCTTGGTCCGGGCCAGATCGCGGGCCGCGCCGGCAGCGCTGGTGTCGCTGAGCTTGCCGCGCAGCGCGGCGCGGGCGCCGGTGTCGAGGCCAAGGCGGGTCGCCTGTTCCGGGCTGTCGTCCAGCCGCTCATAGAAGAAGCCGTCCAGCATGGCGCGCAGGCGGGCATCCTGCGATCCCGGCTGCGCAAAGGCGCGCGGGGCGGATGCGGCCAGCGCCGTGGCGCCGCTGGTGGTGAGGAATTGGCGTCGGTTCACGAAATGCTCCCTGTTCTGGCCCTGGCACGAACGGTCGCCCGCCGCCGGGGTCGCCTTAGTGCCGCGCATGCAAGGGCTTGGCTAGAGCGGTTTTCGAACTGGTTGAATCAAGGAAACCGCTCTAGTTATTTGTTTTGCCGTGATTTCTTAATCAGCAATCGATGCCGATTGCTTGGAAATCGCTCTAGGGGCGAGGAGGGAATGACGCGACAGTTGAAAGTTCAAACCGTCATGCGTCGTGATTTCGGGGCGATTTTGGCGACAACGCGCCTGTCGCGCGCCGGTGAAGCGACAGTGGAGCGACACTGAAGCGACACTGAAGCGACACTGGGGTCACACCGAAGCGACAGCGACGCGACAGTCAGGCGACAGCCGGGCGACATTTACCGACCGATCGGTCCCCTGTGCGGGTAGAGGGGGGGGGCGGATCGGCGCGAGCGGATCGGTCAGGCGCGCGGCGTGGAGCGCCAGCGCATTGGCCCAGCAGCGGTCGAAGCCGGTGCCCGCGAGCCGATCGCGCAGCCGGTGGGCGCTGGAACGGGACATGCCGACCATCTGCGCGGCATGGCTGATATTGCCGGTTTCGAGCAGCGCGGCGAGGAAGCGCGCTGACGATCGGGCGTCCATTGGCGGCGAGGGCGCCGGGCTGGCGCGGCGGGCGGAGGAGGAAGAGGCTGGTTCATCCGGCAGGATAGAACAGAAAAAGCCCTGTGTAGGAAAGAGCTGCGTTGGGCGGGAGGGATAGCTGTCGGTCTGGACGCGAGCAGAAGCGGAAATGTTCCCCTCCCGTGACGGGAGGGGAATGGCGGGGAATCCACCTCCCGATCGCTGTCCAACGGGCTGACGGGAGCTAAGCTTTCACGTTAGCTGCCTGTCCGATCCGGGGGGAGCCGCCCGGCTCGCAGCGCCCCACTGTAGCCGCACAGCGCAAAATTCTAATCCCAGAGTGCCGACCGTCCGCTTTTAGAGCTTGGGCACACGAGATTGCCGCAATTGTTGTACCCAGCCTGATCAGAAGATGACATCAGGATTGTTTATATATATTATCAAAATTTCCATTTCGACTTATGTTAAAGGGCTGCATCTTCATGATGAGTTCCGACGCACTTTATTATCCTTTTTCCAGATGCATGGACTCCTCGACGCTCAAACAATATCTCCTGCTTTTCGATAGCCTAACGTTTCTTGATGTCGTTGACGACGATCAGTGGCGAAGTCAGCTCTACAGAGGGCTAGAAGACGAGCATCGCGGTTATCTAGGTTTCGTGGACAAAGGGTATCCATTGCAGGGCTGAGACGAGATTGACGAAGCCGAGGTAGGACTCTTTGGTTTTGTCGTATCGAGTTGCGATACGCCGCCAGTTCTTGAGTTTGTTGAAGAGGCGTTCGACAAGATT
>NZ_JBSXOQ010000088.1:0-125614 GCF_056859495.1 Sphingobium sp. L-44
CGTGTGACGTGTGGTAACTCCACCTTACCGATGAGCCCGGTGGCCACCGAGTTCGAAATCGCATGGGGTTGGGCATGCCCAACCCCATGCGATCACCTCAATCTACACCGGAAATTACACCACGAGCGCGGACGCTAACAGGCTTTTCGTCATGGGGTGGATCGCCAAACCGGGTTCTGCGGAAGACCGCCTAAATCAGTGGCTAGTTCGGAAGAACTTAGCCCCGGTCTTTTTGGCATTCTCGGTTTTAGAGAGCGGATTGTTTTTCTGGCTGGCTGTTCGCAGGGCTGGCGCTTTCTAATGCTTTTGCCGCTCGCCTACGCCATTGGAGCTTTCATAACCGGCGTCGTGTTATGGAGGTCGAAAGCCCCTTCATCGGCTCTATAGATAGCGACATATTTTTTCGTAGGGCTGCCGGTAATCAAGATGGTTCTGAACAGCGGTATCATTAGCGAAGTGGTTGCATTTTTCTCCTAGCGCCAATGCGTCATCACCCGTTCCAGCGGCGATGCCCGGATCGACCGGATCATGTGCGCGATGCTCAGCGCCTGCGTGCGCGAAGGCGTCAGCGATCCGGCCGGTGGCAAGGCCTGCATCAACGCCAAGATCGCCAGTTTCGAGGATGAGGTCGTGCCGGTGCCCGCGCCGGCCGCCGTCGCCGCCATGGCCGGCCCGCCTCCAGCCGCCCCGTCCCCGACCCCGCCCGACCAACCGCCCGCCCCGCCAAAAGGGCCGCCGATCATCGTCACTGGCCGCCCCAACCCGATCCTCGCGGGCCAATGGGCGTTCAGCCAGCACCAGACCGTGATCCGCGATTTCAGCGCCCGCACCCTGCCGATCCGCACCTGGAACCTGTGCATCCCCGACGGCACGATCGACGCGACGATCGAAACCATGCTGGACGACAGTTTCGCCGGCCCCGGCACGTCCAGCTATTGCCGGCAATGGAAACTGGACGGCGACGGTGCCGCCATACACGGCAATCAGCGCTGCTGGCTCGGGCCGGGGGTGCGGATGCAGGGCAAGCTGGAAGGCGAAATCGGCCCGCGCAGTGTCGAGATAAAACGCAACATCCGCCTGTTCGAGGTCAATAGCGCGCCCGCCCGCGATCTGGGCAGCCCCATGGGCGGCGACGCAGAATTTCTCATGTCGATCACCGGCACCCGCGTCGGCAATTGCAGGCCCCGGCGCTGAGCGCACCAGACCGCGGCGTCGCAAAATCGGCAGTGGTTCCGATCGCGCCTTGCCATTCCGGCAAGCCAGTGCATAGGCGCCACAAGGAAATGTTCCGCTGGGCCACAGAGGGCGTCTCCCACCATTGGTTCTGAATCCATCCGGAAGGGGGACAATATTTTGCGTTATTCCGCTTTGGTGATCGTCTTTTTCACGACGTCGGCGCTGGCCCAGACCGGCAGCATCATCGACCATCGGGCTGCCAACATCCCGGCGGGAAAGACGCTCGGCATCGCCGAAAAGCGCCATATCATGCAGGATTTCGCCGCCTGCACGGTCCGGCGTTGGCGCCATGGCGTGGAACGCTATCTCGACACCATGCCGGAATCGGTCGAGGCCCAGACAATGGGCGCGCGGCTGGCGACGGAGGACTGCCTGATCAGCGGTCAGATGCAATTTCAGGAAGCCCTCTATCGCGCCGCCGCTTATGAGGCGATGTATCGCGTCGCCTTCGCGCGTCAGGGCGTGTCCGATTTCACGTCCGTGCCGCCGATCGATTATGCGCAACCAGGCGCGCCCACGGACGAAGCGGCATCCGCACGGGCAACCCTGCGCCGCCTGGCCGACTGCGCCGTCCGCCACGGCCCGCTCGAAGCGCGCGCGCTCATCCTCTCGCCGATCGGCGGACCGGACGAAAGCGCCGCCTTCGCCGCCGTCACGCCGATGGTTTCGGCCTGCATGCCCGCCGACGCCACGGTCAATTTCTCGAAGATCAGCCTGCGCGGTTATGTTGGCGAGGCGCTCTATCGCCTGTCGATGGCGGCGCGGGGCGCCAGCGCCCCGCCATCCTGAGGATGCGACCGGCCACGCCAGACCACGCCAGCACCATAGGGCAAGCCCTGCGCAATTGGCCGCCATGCTTTCCAAGCCCGGCGGATCGATATAATATCGCGCGTACAAATCCGCCGTCCCGTCATCGGTCTCGCGCCAATATGGGACTGGAGAAGGATCGACCGTCATGGCCAATCGCTATGGAACCAAGAATAACAATATTCTGAGCGGCACCACCGGTCGCGACCGGATCGTCGGGCGCGGCGGCAATGACATTCTCTACGGCCGCGGCGGCCGGGACGTGCTGCTCGGCGGATCGGGTGGAGACCGCATCCATCTCGGCATTGCCAGCCGCTATTCGGACGTGTTCGGCAGCCGGATCGACGGTGGCGAGGGCACCGACCTCGCTTATCTCTACCTCAGCGAAATGACGCAGAAGCTGAAGATCCTGCCCAATTTCGAACGCATCACCGCCGATGCGGGCGACGGCACGGCCCCCCGCACCCTGGTCACGATCCACGGCATCGAAGTGCTGATCGCCTATCTGGGCACGGGCGACGATTATGTCCTGCTCGGCCCTCGCGAGGCGATCATCCGGGCCGGCGATGGCAGGGACAGGCTGATCGGCGGCGACATGCACGACGATTTCAGGGGCGATGGCGGCGACGACGTGCTGTTCGGCCGGGGCGGCGGCGACAGTCTGGATGGCGGCGCGGGCACGGATCTCATCCTTGGCGGCGCCGGCGCGGACGACATTGTCGGCGCCGACGGTGCCGATCGCCTATATGGCGGCGATGATCGCGATACGCTCTCGGGTGGCAACGGCGATGATCGCATCCATGGCGATGCCGGCGATGACATACTCTATGGCGGGTCGGACGCGGACATAATGTTCGGCGACGACGGCGCCGATATCCTGTGGGGCGAATGGGGCGACGACCGGCTCTATGGCGGCCTCGGCGCCGATCGCCTGCTCGGCGGCGCCGGCAAGGATCGCTTTGTCTGGCGCGACCTGGCCGAAGGCGGCGATACCGTCCGCGATTTCGAACAGGGCGTGGATCGGCTGGTCGTGGCCGGCCGCGCCGTGGGTGGCCTGACCAGCGTGGACGACAGCAATTTTTCCAGCAATGCCACCGGCGTGGCAATCGATGCCAATGATCGATTCCTCTATGCGCAGGACAGCAGGATGCTGTTCTTCGATCCCGATGGCAGCGGCGCGGCCCCCGCCACGCTGATTGCCCAAATTCAGTTCAACGTCGGCATCCAGCTTTACGCCAGCGACATCGTCATTGGATGAAGCCGGCGTCGCGAAGGCGCACCCGCCAGCGAAGGCCAAACCCATAACCAATCGATTATCGGATTTCGTCCATCTGTTCCCTGGCAGCTTTGGCTTCGGCGCAAAATAACTTCGCCTCCCGGCAGCGCCGCTCCATCTTCTCGACGGCCTCCTTCCATTGCTGCAAAACATAGGGGTCTCCCACGATCGAGGGAGAGAATATCCGCCTGCCCGATGGCGGCGATGCCGGCGCGCCCGACGACATGGCAGAAGGCGCCGCCTCCTGCCGATGCGCCGCGCGCTGCGACACCCCTATGCCCAGCAGGAAAAAGCCCGCCGCCCCCAGCACCAGCCCGCATCCGGTCAGCATGCGCCTGGCCTGGTTCATGATCGTTCTCCGCCGCTCGCCCTGCGCCCTATTTCACGAACCACCTATTTTACGAACCGCTTGAAGAAGCTGTCGCTGTTCCAGCTCGGCCGCGTGTCCGCATTGGCGACACGCAGCGTCACCGCGGTCACATAATCGTTCAGCTTCGCCGTCTCGGCCGGCATCACCGGCTGGTTCGCGTCGTCGAAGGGCGAATGATAGATGTTCGCGCGCCAGGCCTTCTCCACCGTCGCTTCCGGCGTTCCGGCCTTGAAGCCATATTTGAAGAACAGCGCCGGTATCCCCTCGCGGATGAAGGCATATTGGTCGGACCGGATGAAGACGTTGCGGTCGGGGAAGGGATCGGGCGTGATCGGCAGGCCCATCGCGTCGCTCACCGCCGCCGCATCCTGGCCCAGGCTGCTCTGGTCATAGCCGACCGGGGTCACGCTGGTCAGCTTGAAGATCGGCAGCGCCATGTCGAAATTGAGGTCGGCGACGATGCTCTTGCTCGGCACGGTCGGCCGCCGCGCGAAATAGCGCGATCCCAGCAGGCCCTTTTCCTCGCCGGTGACGATGGTGAACAGGATGGAGCGTTTCGGCTTCACCTTGCCAGCCTTCAACGCCTTGGCGATCTCGATCAGGCTGGCGACGCCCGACGCATTGTCCAGCGCGCCATTATAGATGGCGTCGCTCTTGATCGGCGTGCCGACGCCATAGCCGTCCAGATGCGCCGACAGCACGACATAGTCCTTGGCCAGCTTGGGGTCGCTGCCCGGCATCACCGCCACCAGATTGGGCGAGGACAAGGCCACCCGCTTGGCCGCGACCGCCGCCTTGAGCCGCAGCGTCAGCGGGAAGCTGGCGACCGGCTTCGACGCATCGGCGGCCGCCGCGATCGCGGCGAAATCCTGGCCGCTGCCGGCGAACAGGTCGGCCGACCGGGCCGGGTCGAACTGGGCATTGAGGAAGGGCGTCTGCGTGTCGCGCATCGCCACATCCTCATAATAGACCGCCGGCGCGCTCGCCAGCGCCTTGCGCCGGTCCCAGGGGATCTCGACCTGCCCCGGCGTCACCAGGCTGATCATGCCGACCGCCCCCTGCGCCGCCAGCCAGTGGCCCCGTTCCGATCGGGCATGGGATTTGAGCGCGCCGCTGATCTCCGCCGGCCCGCCCGAAACGACCACCACGATCTTGCCCTTAAGGTCCAGCCCGGCAAAATCGTCATGGCCCACTTCGGGCAGATGCAGGCCATAGCCGGCAAACACCATCGGCGCGTCGATCGCGCCGGGCACCGGACCGCCGCTGCCGGAAAAGATGATGTCGCCCGGCACCGACAACGCCGTCTCGCCACTAGCGCCGACCAGGCTCGCCCTGCTCTCGCCCGACAGCACCGTCTGCTCGACAAAGGCGATCGGCTGCTTATAGCCCTCGACCCCGGCGGGTTTCAGCCCCAATGCCTGAAACTGGCCGATCACATAGTCGGCCGCCTTGTCATAGCCCGGCGTGCCGGTGCCGCGCCCCTGCATGTCGTCCGCCGCCAATATCTGGACATGGCGCCACCATGTCGCGCCGCGCGCCGCCAGATCATCCTCAGCCGGCGCGGCGCTGGCCGCCGCTCCCATCATCGCGACCAGCGGCAGGGCGGAAAACAGCTTGCGCATCGGTGGAATACCCTTCTTTTATCCTGCAGATATCATGCCTTATCCTGCCCGACGAACAAGGGGGCTTGGAACCGCCACGGCAAGAGTGTATTGTGGAGATAATACAGCATGGAGATAATGATGCCGCGCCTGCCCCTGTCCCACCACCTGCCCCGTCACCTGACCCTCGCCACCCTGCTCGCCATCGGCCTTGCCACCAGCGCCTGCTCGCGCGGCAACGACCATCAGTCCGGCGGCGGCAACGGCGACTCCCCGGCCGCCGCCAGCACCCCGCAGGACTGGGCAAAGCTCAGCCAGTTCAGCCGCATCGACGTGACCGGACCTGACAATGTCGTCGTCACCATCGGCCCCAAATTCTCGGTCACCGCCGATGGCGATCCCAAGTCGGTCGCCCTGCTCGACATCCGAGTGAAGGCCGACACGCTCCAGATCGGCCGCAAGTCCGAAGGCATGTGGAACAAGGTCGACGGCGGCAAGGGCGCGACCATCCATGTCACCCTGCCCGCGATCCGCGCGATCGACGTCACCGGCTCGGGCGACTTCACCCTCGACAAGGCGGAAGGGACCGAACTCGCCCTCTCGCTCACCGGCTCGGGCGATCTCGACATCAGCCAGGTGAAGCTTGGCAGCCTCAAGGCGGAAATCACCGGATCGGGCAGCATCACCCTCGCCGGCACCGCCGATCAGGGCGAATTGTCGATCACCGGCACCGGCGACATCGACGCCGCCGGGCTGAAGCTCGGCCGTGCCGCTGCCGAAGTCATGGGCACCGGCGACATGGACTTTGCCTCCGACGGTCCGGTCGCTATCAAGATCATGGGCACCGGCGACGTCAAGGTGAAGGGCAAGGCGCAATGCACGACAAACACGATGGGACCGGGCGAGGCGCATTGCGGCCCCTGATGCTGGCAGCGGCGGCGGCACTGGTCGGGGCTTCCCCCGCCGGCGCCGCCACCCGCGGCTATACCATCACCAGCTTCGACCAGATCCGCGTCGATGCGCCGGTCACGGTCATCATCACCACCGGCACCGGCGTCTCGGCGCGGGCGGAGGGGGACCAGCGCGCGCTCGACCGGCTGCGCGTCGATGTCTCGGGCCGGCTCGCCATCATCTCGATGGAGCGGCCCGAACCGGGTGAAAAGGGTCTTGGCCCCGCGACCATCCGCCTCTCCACCGGCGAAGTGAACCGCGTCGTCCTGACCGGCGGCGGCGCCGTCGCGGTCAGCGCGATGAAGGGCCTCAATGGCGAGATCGTCCAGGGCGGCAATGGCGATGTCAGCGTCACCTCGCTCCAGCTCGACAATCTCCAGGTCACGCTCGCCGGCGGTGGCCGCACCACGCTCGCCGGCACCGCCGGCGTCGCCAATCTGCGCATCAGCGGCCCCGGCGCGATCGTCGCCGACCATCTGGTCGCGCGCCAGGCCGCGATCCTCAACGACGGCTCGGGCAATGTCGCCCTCACCGCCAACGGCCCGGTCAGCATCCGCTCGACCGGATCAGGCGATGTCAGCGTCACCGGCCGGCCGATCTGCACCGTCGAAAATCAAGGCACCGGCCGCATCCAGTGCGGCACCGAGGGCTTCTGACCGGCGCGGCGGCGGATCAACCTGCCGGAACATTGCCATGCTTATGGAAGTCTTTACCCTGCCCGCGCTAGTCAGGGCGACCTGACCCCAACCGGACCTTCCTCCATGCGCCCAGCCCTCGCCCTGCCCGTCCTTGCCGCCCTGTTGCTGGCCCAGCCGGCTGCGGCCCAGGTGGCGGCGCCCGACAGCGGCGACACCGGCTGGATGATCGCCTGCGCCCTGTTGCTGCTGCTTGCCGCGCTGCCGGGCCTGATGCTGCGTCATGCGGGGCTTGCCAATGTCCGCCACGGGCTTGCCGCGATGGCCCAGACGCTGGTCGCTGGCGCGACGATCCTGCTCGGCTGGGGTATTGCCGGCTACAGCCTTGCCTATGCGCCGGGCAGCGAATGGCTGGGCGGCGGCAGCAATCTGCTGCTCGCCAATCTCGCCCCGCTGCGCGACGGCCTCACCGTGCCCGAATCCGCCTTCGTCCTGTTCCAGATGGGCTTTGCCGTGCTGGCTGGGGCGATATCCGTCGGCGCGATCGCCGGCCGCGCCCGCCTTGGCTGGGTTGCCGCCTTCGCGCCGCTCTGGCTGCTGCTGGTCTTCGCCCCGATCACCCACTGGATGTGGGGCGGCGGCTGGCTGGCCCAGCTTGGCGCGATGGACTTTGCCGGCGGCCTGGTCGTCCATGTCCTGGCCGGCTTTTCCGCCCTTGCCCTGGCCCTCGTCGCCGGGCGCCCCCGCGATGCCCAGGGTGGCGGCCATGCCCATATCCTCGCCATCGCCGGCGGTGCGCTCTTCTGGGTCGGCTATGCCGGTGCGGTCGGCGGCTGGGCGCTGGGCGCCACCGACGATGCCGCCACCGCCATCCTCAACCTCTTCTTCGCCGCCTGCGCCGCCAGTCTCGGCTGGGCACTGGTCGACCGGCTGCTCGGCGCCCATGCCAGCGCCACCGGCCTGCTGTCCGGCGCCATTGCCGGCCTCGCCGCCATTTCCGCATCGGCCGCCCTGGTCGGCACCGGCGGGGCGATGCTGATCGGCCTCGCCGCAGCGATCATCGCCCGCATCGGCGCCGGCTTCGCCAGCGCCTGGATCGACGATCCCGCCCATATCTTCGCCATCCATGGCCTGGGCGGCGCGACCGGCGCGCTGCTGCTTCCGCTGTTCGTCCTGCCGCTGCTCGGCGGGGTCGGGTTCGACGCCGGCATCACCCCCACCGCCAGCCTGCTCGCCCAGGCGATCGGCCTGGTCGTGATTGCACTCTGGGCGCTGGTCGGCACCGCCATCGCCGCGCTGATCGTCTCGATCCTGGTGCCGCTGCGCGCCACGCCCCAGGCCGAAGCCGATGGCCCGGACGCCGTCGAGCATGGCCAGCAGGGCTGGGACTTCCGCTGATCCCGCCATGGCCGTCGCCGTCGCCATCTTCGCCCATCAGGAGGAACGCCGGATCGCCGGCTGCCTCGGCTCGCTGCCGCTCGACCGCCCGGACACCATCTTCCATGTGCTGGTGAACGGCACCACCGACCGCACCGTGGCGCGTGCCCGCGCCGCCGCCGCCGGCCGCGCCCATGTGATCGTCCATGACATCACCGCTGGCGGCAAGTCGCGCACCTGGAACCATTTCGTCCATCACCTGCTCACCGGCACGGAGGATGCCGTCATCTTCCTCGACGGCGATGCCCAGATCGCGGCCGGATCGATCGACGCGCTGGTGGCAGACCTTGCCGCCCACCCCCAGGCCAACGCCGCTGCCGGCATGCCGGTCAATGGCCGGGAAGTGGAAACCTATCGCCGCAACCTGCGGATCGAGCGCGGCATCTTCGGCGATCTCTATGCCCTGTCCGGCCGCTTCGTCGCCGCCATCCGCGCGAGCGGCCTGCGCCTGCCCGACGATCTGGTCGGCGATGACGGGCTGGTCGCCTCCTGGGCGCATACCGATCTGGCAAGCGATGCCGACTGGCAATTGGAGCGGGTGCTGGCCTGCGAAGGCGCCGGCTTCGCCTGCGAACCGGTCGGCCTCACCCGGCCGCTCACCTGGCGGATGCATTACAAGCGGCTGATCAACTATTCGGTCCGCTATTATCAAAACCGCATCGTCTCCGACATCATGAGCCGGGTCGGCCCCGCCGGCCTGCCGCGCGAACTGGTCAGCCTCTATCCCAACTGGCTGCCGCGCTGGCGCCCCCGTCCCGGCCCGATCGGCTGGTTCGACCGCAAGGGCCTCGCCCGGATGAAAGCACGGGTCGCAGCGACAAAAAAAGCGTGACCGGCCGGGCCGATCACGCTTCCCATTTTGCAAGGCCGTCGGCCAGGATCAGCGATCCCGCGCCGCCAGCTCCTTGTTGACGTAGAGCGCCACCATCGTCGCGACCGCGCCCGACAGCAGGTAGATGCCCGATGCGGCCAGACCGAACTTCACCGACAGCAGCAGCGCCAGCAGCGGCGCGAAGCCGGCACCGACCAGCCAGGCCAGATCCGACGTCAGCGCCGAACCGGTATAGCGCGCCTCGGTCGCGAAGTTGGAGGCCACCACACCCGACGACTGGCCGAACGCCAGGCCCAGCAGCATGAAGCCCAGGATCATGAAGGCGACCTCGCCCAGATCCCCGCCATTGAGCAGCAGCGGCGCCACCACCGCGAAGATCGCGATGCCCAGAGCCGACCAGCCGAGCAGCGAGCGACGACCAATCTGGTCGGCGATGAAGCCCGACACCACGATCGCCAGCAGGCCGACCGATGCGCCGATCATCTCGATCACCAGGAAGCGATCGATCGGCTGATCGGTGAACAGCACCACCCAGCTGAGCGGAAACACCGTAACCATGTGGAACAGGGCAAAGCTCGCCAGCGGCGCGAACGCACCGATGATGATGTTGCGCCCTTCCGCCTTGACCGTCGGCAACACCTGCGACGGCACCAGATCCTTCTGCTCGAACAGACGCTCGAACTCATGCGTCACCACGATGCGCAGCCGGGCAAACAGCGCCACGACGTTGATCGCGAAGGCGACGAAGAAGGGATAGCGCCAGCCCCAGTCGAGGAAGTCCGCTTCCGACAGCGTCAGCAGGAAGAAGGCGAACAGACCGCTCGCCACCAGCAGCGCCAGCGGCGCGCCGAGCTGCGGCACCATCGCATACCAGCCACGCTGGTGCGGCGGCGCGTTGAGCGACAGCAACGACGCCAGGCCATCCCATGTCCCGCCCAGCGCAATGCCCTGCGCCGCGCGCAGGATCACCAGAACGACAGCGGCATAGTGGCCAATCGTCGCATAACCGGGCATAAAGGCGATCGCCGCGGTCGACCCGCCCAGCAGGAACAGGGCCGCCGTCAATTTGGTCCCGCGGCCATAGCGCCGGTCGATCGCCATGAAGATCAGCGACCCGATCGGACGCGTGATGAAGGCGACGGCGAAGATCGCGAAGGAATAGAGCGTGCCCGTCAGGGCATCGACATAGGGAAAGACCAGGTTCGGAAAAACGATAACCGAAGCAATGGCGTAAACGAAGAAGTCGAAAAATTCGGAGGTGCGGCCAATGATCACACCAATGGAGATGTCTCCCGGTGCAATGCTGTGGTCGCGTGCATTGATTTTGCGCGCATCATCCTCAAGCGAACTGGAGGTGAAGGCAATGGCCTGTGAAGTCATAGGCATCCGCTCCCTGGCTGGGCCGACGGTGCCTGTTTTGGGTCTCCCGACGGCCAGAGAATGGCAACATAACAGAAAACCCACAGAGTCTAAGCAGTATCCCACATGTGAAACATTTTTTGCGTCCGCACATAATTGGACAAATTGCCCACTATCGCATGGCGTGCGGAATCGGTAACCGCGCGCCATGTCACACCCTCTCTCACCCAACTGGAGCCGGCTTCTGCGCTGGTCCTCCGCGATCCTTGCGGCGCCGCTGGCGGGCTGCAACTGGGTCGTGATGAACCCGTCGGGCGACATTGCGGTGCAGCAGCGCGATCTGATCCTGATCTCGACCGCGCTGATGCTCCTCATTGTCATCCCCGTCATGGCACTGGTCGTCTATTTCGCCTGGCGTTACCGCGCCGCGAACAAGGCGGTCGAAAAGGAATATGACCCCGACTGGGATCATTCCACCAAGCTGGAGCTGCTGATCTGGTCGGCCCCGCTCCTCATCATCATCTGCCTGGGCGCGCTGACCTGGGTGAGCACGCACAAGCTGGACCCCTATCGTCCGCTCGACCGCATCGACGCGCAGACCGCGATCGATCCCAAGGTCAAGCCGCTGGTCGTTCAGGTCGTGGCGCTCGACTGGAAATGGCTCTTCATCTATCCCGAACAGGGTATCGCCACCGTCAACGAAATGGCGTTGCCGACCAATGTTCCGGTCCGTTTCGACATCACTGCCTCGACCGTGATGAACAGCTTCTATATCCCTGAACTCGCCGGCCAGATCTATGCGATGCCCGGCATGAAGACGCAGCTCCACGCCGTGGCCAACAAGCCGGTCACCGGCACCGGCTTCTCCGCCAACTATTCGGGCGCGGGCTTCACCCACATGCGCTTCGGCTACAAGGCGCTGGACCAGGCCGGCTTCGACGCCTGGGTCGCCAAGGTGAAGGCCAGCAATGCGTCGCTCGACCGCAATGTCTATCTGAACCTGGCCAAGCCCAGCGAAAAGGCGCCCGTCGCCTATTTCTCGGCCGCCGATGCCAAGCTGTTCGACGCGGTCGTCAATCTCTGCCCCAAGCCCGGCCAGCGTTGCATGGGCGAGCTGATGCACATCAACCAGATGGGCGGCGCGGGCAAGGAGTCGGCCAAGGAGACCGAAGGCCTCCAGTACGACTTCCCCAACAGCCATGTGATCGACCAGACCGATCGCAACGAGGGCAAGGAAACCGCCCCCGATGCGCCCGGTGCCGAAAAGGCCCCGGCCGATCACTCCTCTCACAGCGGCGCTGACGCGCACGCGCAGCATCGGTAAGAGACATGACCGGTACACTCACAACAGCACAGATGATCTTCGGTCGTCTGACATGGGACGCGTTCCCATGGCATGAACCCATCGTCGTCGCGACATTCTGCGCGGTGGTGCTGGGCGGCGCGGCCGTCGTTGCGGCGCTGACCTATTTCAAGCTCTGGGGCTATCTCTGGAAGGAATGGTTCACCAGCGTGGACCACAAGAAGATCGGCATCATGTACATGGTGCTCGGCCTCATCATGTTCCTGCGCGGCTTTGCCGACGCCGTCATGATGCGCCTCCAGCAGGCTCTCGCCTTCAACGGGTCCGAGGGTTACCTCAACGCCCATCATTATGACCAGGTGTTCACGGCGCACGGCGTGATCATGATCTTCTTCGTGGCGATGCCGTTCATCACTGGTTTGATGAACTATATCGTCCCGCTGCAGATCGGCGCCCGCGACGTCAGCTTCCCCTTCCTGAACAATTTCTCGTTCTGGATGACCACGGGCGGCGCGGTGCTGGTGATGGCCTCGCTGTTCCTGGGCGAATTCGCCCAGACCGGCTGGCTCGCCTATCCGCCGCTCTCGGGGATCGACTATAGCCCGGCCACGGGTGTCGACTATTATATCTGGGCCCTGCAGGTGGCAGGCGTCGGCACGACATTGTCGGGCATCAACCTGATCGCGACCATCGTGAAGATGCGCGCGCCGGGCATGTCCCTCATGAAGATGCCGGTGTTCACCTGGACCTCGCTCTGCGCGAACATCCTGATCGTCGCTTCCTTCCCGATCCTGACCGCCACGCTGGTCCTGCTGTCGCTCGACCGCTATGCCGGCACCAACTTCTTCACGAACGACTTCGGCGGCAACCCGATGATGTACGTGAACCTGATCTGGATCTGGGGTCACCCGGAAGTCTACATCCTCATCCTGCCGCTGTTTGGCGTCTTCTCGGAAGTCACCTCGACCTTCTCGGGCAAGCGCCTGTTCGGCTACACCTCGATGGTCTACGCGACCTGCTGCATCATGGTGCTCTCCTACCTCGTGTGGCTGCACCACTTCTTCACCATGGGCTCGGGCGCCAGCGTCAACAGCTTCTTCGGCATCACGACGATGATCATCTCGATCCCGACGGGTGCGAAGCTCTTCAACTGGCTCTTCACCATGTATCGCGGCAAGATCCGTTTCGAGCTGCCGATGATGTGGACCGTCGCCTTCATGCTGACCTTCACGGTCGGCGGCATGACCGGCGTCCTGCTCGCCGTTCCGCCGGCGGACTTCGTGCTGCACAACTCGCTGTTCCTGATCGCGCACTTCCATAACGTGATCATCGGCGGCGTGCTGTTCGGCCTGTTCGCGGCGATCAACTACTGGTGGCCCAAGGCCTTCGGCTTCAAGCTGAACGTCTTCTGGGGCAAGGTCAGCTTCTGGTGCTGGCAGGTCGGCTTCTGGCTCGCCTTCACCCCGCTGTACATCATGGGCCTGATGGGCGTGACCCGCCGCATGCGCGTGTTCGACGATCCGTCGCTGCAGATCTACTTCGTCATCGCCGCGATCGGCGCCGCCATCGTCGCGGCCGGCATTGGTGCGATGCTGCTCCAGTTCGCCATCTCCATCTGGAAGCGCGACGAACTGAAGGTCGAAGGCGATCCGTGGGATGGCCGTACCCTGGAATGGGCGACCAGCTCGCCGCCGCCGGAGTATAATTTCGCCTTCACGCCGGTCGTCTATGACGCCGACAGCTGGGCGGACATGAAGAAGAATGGCTATCAGCGTCCGCTGACCGGCTATCAGGCGATCCACATGCCCAGCAGCACCGGCGCCGGCGTCATCCTTGCCGCCCTGTCGACGCTCTGCGGCTTCGCACTGATCTGGTACATCTGGTGGCTCGCGGGCCTCAGCTTCATCGGCATCGTCGCGGTCGCCATCGGCCACACCTTCAACTACAAGCGCGACTTCTACATCCCCGTCGAGGATGTGACGCGCACCGAGGAAGAGCGCACGCGAATCCTCGCCGCTGGAGTCTGACTGACATGAGCAGCGCAACTGCAACCACGGAACCTCGGGCATATCATTTGCCCGAGGAGCCGCACCTCCACGAAGGCCACAGCACCATGCTGGGCTTCTGGATGTACCTGATGAGCGACTGCCTCATCTTCGCCATCCTGTTCGCCACCTATGCCGTGCTCGGCGGCAGCTTCGCCGGCGGCCCCGGCCCGAAGGATCTGTTCGACCTGCCGCTCATCGCGCTCAACACCGCGATGCTGCTCTTCTCGTCGATCACCTACGGCTTCGCCATGCTGGCGATGGAAAAGAACCGGATCAGCGCCACCCAGGGCTGGCTGTTCGTCACCCTCCTGTTCGGCGGGGCGTTCCTGTTCATCGAACTCTACGAATTCTCGCACCTCATCCATGAAGGTGCGGGTCCGTGGCGTTCGGCCTTCCTGTCGGCCTTCTTCACCCTGGTCGGCACCCACGGCCTGCACGTCACCTTCGGCTCGATCTGGCTGATCACGCTGATGGTGCAGGTGGCCAAGAAGGGTCTGATCCCGGCCAACAAGCGTCGCCTGATGTGCCTGTCGATGTTCTGGCACTTCCTCGACGTCATCTGGATCGGCGTCTTCACCTTTGTCTATCTGATGGGAGTCCTGCGGTGAGCGACGCTGTCCATAGCCACGACGCCCACGGACATGGGCACGATCATCACGATGACCATCATGAAGAAGGATCGCATGGCAGCTTCGGCAGCTACATGATCGGCTTTGGCCTGTCGGTGATCCTGACGGCCATTCCCTTCTGGCTGGTGATGTCGGGCGTGCTGGGCAATCCCCAGCTGACCGGCATCGTCATCATGGCCTTCGCTGCGGTGCAGGTGATCGTCCACATGATCTACTTCCTGCACATGAACACCCGCGTCGAAGGCGGCTGGTCGTTCATGGCGATGATGCTGACCATCGTCCTGGTCGTCATCGTGCTGTCGGGTTCGATGTGGGTCATGTTCCACCTCAACGCGAACATGATGCCGCACGCCGACATGTCGGCGATGCACAATATGAGCGAGATGCCGTGACATCCGCGAAGATCGGGGGGCGCCGCCGGCGCTCCCCGCGCTTTACGATCGGCCTGACGCTGATCGCCCTCATCCTGTTTTCCGGTCTTTGCGCGCTCGGCAGCTGGCAAGTCTATCGCCTCGCCTGGAAGCGCGACCTGATCGCACGGGTCGACGCCCGCATCCATGCCGCGCCCGTCCCCGCCCCCCGCAGCATTACCAGCGACGACGAATATCGCCGCGTCACCGCATCGGGCCATTTCCTGCATGACAAGGCGGTGCTGACCCAGGCCGTCACCGTGCGCGGCCCCGGTTTCTGGGTGATGACGCCGCTGGTGACCGACGCCGGCTTCACCCTGATGGTCAATCGCGGCTTCGTGCCGCAGGACAATCGCACCCGCTACAGCCGCCCCCAAGGCACGGTCCAGATCGTCGGCCTGCTGCGCCTGACCGAGCCCAAGGGTGGTTTCCTGCGCAGCAATGATCCCGCCGCCGGCCGCTGGTATTCGCGCGATGTCGCCGCGATCGCCGCCGCGCAGCATGTCGCCCCGCCGGTCGCGGACTATTTCGTCGATGCCGGCGCCAATTGCGCGCCCGACACCGCGCCGGTCGGCGGCCTGACCGTCGTCCGCTTCCCCAACAACCATCTCCAATATGCCATCACCTGGTTCATACTGGCGGCGATGGTCGCAGGCGCCTACATCTTCCTCATGCGTCGGGATCCAGAAGACAGCGCGGAATGAGCGAGCCCCAAGCCGTCAGGCGCCGCTGGCTGCCCAGCCAGTGGCCCGCCGATGCCGCCGGTCGCAAGAATATGGCGCTGCTGATCCAGCTGCGCTGGATCGCGATCGCCGGGCAGCTGGTGACGATCCTGATCGTCCAGTTCCTGATGGGGGTGCGCCTGCCGCTCGCCCCGATGCTGCTGGTCGCGGCCGTCGCCGTGCTGGTCAACGCCGCCAGCTTCGCGGCGCTGCGCCCCCGGACCGACATCACCCGCGCCGAACTGTCGGTGTCGCTATTGTTCGACGTGCTGCTGCTGACCGCCCAGCTCTATCTGTCGGGCGGCGCGACCAATCCCTTCGTCTCGCTCTATCTGCTCCAGGTTGCGCTTGGCGTGCTGCTGCTCGACCGGGCGAGCGCCTGGGGCATCACTGCCGTTTCGGCGCTGTGCGCCGGCCTGCTGGCGCTCGACTATCGCCCGCTCGACCTGAGCGACCGGCTGGCGGGCCGGCTGTTCGACCTGCACATCATCGGCACCTGGATCTGCTTCACCATGATCGCGGTGCTGCTGGTGCTGTTCATCACCCGGATCAACCGCAACCTTCAGGCGCGCGAAGCCTATCTGGCCAGCATGCGCCAGCATGCGGCTGAGGAAGAACATATCGTCCGCATGGGTCTGCTCGCCTCAGGCGCCGCACATGAACTGGGCACCCCCCTCGCCCAGCTCGCCGTGGTGCTGGGCGACTGGCGCCGCATGCCCGAAATCACCGAGCATCCCGCCCTGGTCGAGGAAGTGGGCGAGATGCAGAGCGCAGTCCTGCGCTGCAAGGCGATCGTCACCGGCATTCTCCTCTCCTCGGGCGAGGCGCGCGGCGAGGCACCGGCCGTCACCAATGTGCGCGACTTCATCGAGGGCATTGCCGCCGAATGGCGCCGCGCCAATCCGGGTATGCCGCTGCGCTGCGACTTCGGTCCGCATGACTATCCGCGCATCATCGCCGACCCGGTGATCCGCCAGGCGGTCGGCAATCTGCTCGACAATGCGCGCGAGGCCGGCGCCACCTATATCGACCTGCTCGTCGGACGCGACAGCGCCTCGCTCAACATCGCCGTGCGCGACAATGGCAGCGGCTTTTCGCAGGCGATGCTGGAGGATTTCGGCAAGCCCTACCGATCCAGCAAGGGCAAGGAAGGCCATGGCCTCGGCCTTTTCCTTGTGGTCAATGTCGTGCGCAAGCTGGGCGGCAGCGTATCGGCCAGCAATGGCGCCGATGGCGGCGCGCTGATCCTGCTGCGCCTGCCGCTCGATACGGTCGCACTGGAAGAGGAAAGTGACAGCGAAGATGACGGCTGAACGGCTGCTGGTGATCGTCGAGGATGACGAGGCCTTTGCAAAGACCCTCAAACGTTCGTTCGAGCGGCGCGGCTATGACGTGCTGACTGCCGCCAGCCATGGCGCGCTGGAGGAGGTGCTCAAGGGCAACCGCCCCGGCTATGCCGTGGTCGACCTGAAGCTCGGCCCGGAATCGGGCCTGGTCTGCGTCCAGACGCTGCACGCCCATGATCCCGACATGCTGATCGTGGTGCTGACCGGCTTTGCCAGCATTGCCACTGCGGTCGAGGCGATCAAGCTTGGCGCGACCAACTATCTGGCAAAACCATCCAACACCGACGATATCGAGGCCGCCTTTGCCCGCTCGGGCGGCGACCCCGCCGCGCCGCTGGCGCCGCGCCCGACATCGATCAAGACGCTGGAATGGGAACATATCCATGAAGTGCTGAAGGATTGCGACTTCAACATCTCCGAAACCGCCCGGCGTCTGGGGATGCATCGCCGCACCCTCGCCCGCAAGCTGGCGAAACGCCAGGTCGGCTAATTTCGCGCGCGTCCATCAAGCCCCGTTGACCGCGCTCCATGGCCATGCCATGGCCACTCCAGACGCGGGTGTAGCTCAATGGTAGAGCAGCAGCTTCCCAAGCTGACGACGGGGGTTCGATTCCCCTCACCCGCTCCAGATATTCCCGAAAATCTCAAAAGCCCGCTGAAGGGCGAGAGCTGAGATATATCCGGCTCGCGCCTTAGCCATGACGGCCGCGCTTGACCATTGGGTGCATCTGCTCAATCCTGCGCCGGTGAGCGAAGCCATCGTCGATCCCGCCCCATCCCGTTCCGGTCCCTGCGTGGTGCTGCCGGCCCGCCCCGAAGCAATCCGGATCGATGCAGCGACGACGGCGCTGATCGTCGTCGACATGCAGAATGCCTATGCCAGCAAGGGCGGCTATGTCGACGAGGCCGGCTTCGACGTCGGCCCGGCGGCGGGGGTGATCCCCCGGATCGCGGAGGTGGTCGAGGTGGCGCGGGCCGCGGGCATGCCGGTGATCTTCCTGCGGAATGGCTGGGACAGCGGCTATGCCGAGGCAGGCACGCCGCTGTCGCCCAACTGGCACAAGTCCAATGCGCTCAAGACCATGCGGGCGCGGCCGGACCTGGCGGGCAAATTCCTGGCGCGCGGCGGATGGGACTATGAACTGGTGGAGGCGCTGGCGCCGCACGAGAGCGACCTGCGCGTCCACAAGCCGCGCTATTCCGCCTTCTTCAACTCGCAACTGGATAGCGTGCTGCGCGCGCGCGGCATCCGCACCCTGGTCTTTACCGGCATCGCCACCAATGTCTGCGTGGAATCGACCCTGCGCGACGGTTTCCATCTCGAATATTTCGGCGTGCTGCTGGAAGATGCGGTGCATCATCTGGGGCCGGACTTCATCCGCGAGGCAAGCCTCTACAATGTCGAAAAATTCTTCGGCTGGGTGAGCAATGTCGCCGATTTCCGCACCGCCGTCGGCCAGCTTCCGCCCAAGGAGATCTGATGCCTTTCGAACCGATCAATCCGCCCCAGTTCCCGACCCCGATCGCCCCTTATTCGGCGGGCGCAAGGGCCGGGAATACGGTTTATGTCTCGGGCGTGCTGGCGCTGGGCGAAGGCGGCACGGTGCTGCATGTCGGCGATGCCGCCGCGCAGACCCGCCATGTGCTGGACGTCATCAGGATCACGGTCGAGGCGGCCGGCGGCACCATGGCGGACATCGCCATGAACCATATCTTCCTCAAGGATCTGGACGATTACGCGGCCTTCAACGCCGTCTATGCCGAGTATTTTCCCGGCGACAAGCCGGCGCGCTACTGCATCAGGTGCGAGCTGGTGAAACCCGATTGCCTGGTCGAGATCGCCTCGGTCGCGCATCTTGGCTGAGGCCGCCGGCCTCTATTATGAAATCCACGGGCGGGCGGACGCTCCGCCGCTGATCCTGTCGAGCGGGCTCGGCGGATCGGCCAGCTATTGGGCGCCGAACATCCCGGCGCTTGCCGAGCATTTCCACGTCATCGCCTATGACCATCGCGGCACCGGCCGCAGCGATCGGACATTGCCGGAAACCACCTCGGTCGAGGATATGGCGGGCGACGTCATCGCCCTGATGGATGCGCTGGGCATCGGCAGCGCGCATTTCATCGGCCATGCGCTGGGCGGCGCGATCGGCATGGAACTGGCGATCGCCAACACACGGCTCGACAGCCTGATCGTCATCAACGGCTGGCGGACGCTGTCACCCCATACCCGCCGCTGCTTCGAAACGCGGCTGGCCCTGTTGCGCCATGCCGGTGTCGAGGCGTTCCTGCGGGCGCAACCGCTGTTCCTGTTCCCGCCGGACTGGATCGCGGCCCATGACGACGCGCTGAAGGCTGAACTGGCGCATCATCTCGCCACCTTCCCCGGCGCGGCCACGATGGAAAAGCGGATCGCCGCCGTGCAGGCCTATAGCCCGCACCTGCTCGACCTGACGGCGGTGGCCAAGGTGCTGGCTATCGCCACCCGCGACGATTTCCTCGTCCCTCATGCCAGCGCCCTCGATGTCGCGACGCCGATCGCATGGGCCAGGACCGCCAGCTTCGATTGGGGCGGCCACGCCTGCAACGTGACCGACCCGGATGCTTTCCATCGCCTCGTCCTCGAATTCCTCAGGAGTTGAAATTCATGCAGGTCGGCGTTTTCATCCCCATCAACAATAATGGCTGGCTGATCAGCGAGAACGCCCCGCAATATCTGCCGAGCTTCGACCTCAACAAGGAAATCGCCCAGCGCGCCGAAAAACATGGCCTCGATTTCCTGCTGTCGATGATCAAGCTGCGCGGTTTCGGCGGCAAGACGCAATTCTGGGAATATGGGCTGGAAAGCTTCACGCTGATGGCCGGCCTTGCGGCGGTCACGGACAGGATCAAGATCTTCGCCACCTGCCCCACGCTGATCATCCCGCCCGCCTTCGCCGCGCGCATGGCCAACACCATCGACTCCATCAGCCATGGCCGCTTCGGCCTCAACCTCATCACCGGCTGGCAGCCGCCCGAATATACGCAGATGGGGCTTTGGCCGGGCGACGAGCATTTCCGCAACCGCTATGATGTGCTCGACGAATATGCCCGCGTGCTGCGGGAATTGTGGGAGACCGGCCGATCGGACTTCAAGGGGCAATATTATCAGATGGACGACTGTCTGGTCCGCCCCCAGCCGCAGGCCGACATGAAGATCATCTGTGCCGGATCATCCGACGCGGGCCTGGCCTTCTCGGCCAAATGGGCGGACTATGCCTTTTGCCTGGGCAAGGGCGTCAACACGCCGACCGCCTTCGCCTTCAACAATGACCGCCTTGCGAAATTCACGGCGCAGACCGGCCGCGCCGTGTCGGTGTTCGTGCTGGTCATGGTGATCGCGGCCGAGACCGACGAGGAAGCCATGGCGAAATGGCAAAGCTATAATGACGGAGTCGATATCGAGGCGATCGCCTGGCTGGCCGATCAGGGCGCGAAGGACACCGTCAACACCGACACCAATGTGCGCCAGCTGGCCGCGCCCGAAGGGGCCGTGAACATCAATATGGGCACGCTGGTCGGCAGCTATGCCAGCGTGGCACGAATGCTGGACGAAATGGCGCAGGTGCCCAATACCGGCGGCGTGCTGCTGACCTTCGACGATTTCCTGGAAGGCGTGGAAGCGTTCGGCACGCGCATCCAGCCGCTGATGAAGAGCCGCGCCGAAAGCGCCCGACATTCCCGATCTTCCCACAGAAGTTAACCACCAAAGCCGTTGGCAGCCGGGACGCCGAGATGCACGCCTCCCCCTTTCCCACCACGGCAATTCCGCATAATTGTCCAAATCCCGCGCGCCCTGGCCACGACGCGGGCGCCATGTCCCTCTAGCTTGGCCCAAGGAGACGCCGACCCGCATGGCTGCGTCATGGCGGGAGGATCAACAGGGTGGCGAGCATGGATGCGCCGATCGTCGGCACATATCGCACCGTCCGCTTCCGCGCCGGGCCGGTCGATGCGATCGCGAGCGATGTCGATCTGCTGATCGTCGGCATGCCGGTCCTGTCCGCCACGAGCCGGATCGATCCTGGCGCCTGCGCGCTCGACGCCGCCCTGTCAGGCACCTTGTCGCAACTGCGCGCGGGCGGCCTGTTCGACGGCAGGTTCGGCGAGACGATGATCCTGTCCAGCCCGCCGCCGCCGGTGCGCTGCCGGTCGCTGATGATCGTGGGCATGGGGGAAATCGACGATCTGGATGCCGAACGGCTGGGCCGGCTGGCCGCCGTGGCGATGCGCGCGGCGCTCCGGCTCGACAGCTGTTCGATCGCCTGCCTGCTGCGGCTGCTCGATCCGGCGGCAACGAAGGTCGCGCAACGCGCCGCCGCCCGTGCGATGATGGCCGGCGTGCTGACGGCGCTGGACGCCTATCTCTCTCCCGGTCCCACTCCCGGCCGTTTCGCCGGCCTGAACTGGACCTTCGACCAGCCCGACAGCGCCGCCGACGTGCTGGGCACGATCATCGCACAATGGCCGGCCGCGCCGCGATGAGGCGCGACTATCGCATGGACTTGGGAAGCGGAACACGCCACTCTGGCGCGATGCAGCCCGGTCCGATCCACAGCCACGACATGCAGCCTGCGATCACCCCCATATCGATCCTGGTGGTGGACGATCATGCGCTGCTGCGTGAGGGCGTGCGGGCGATGCTGGCGACCCAGGCCGACATGCGGATCGTCGGCGAGGCGGACAATGGCCGGCGCGCGGTGGAGGAATATGCGCGGTTGCGCCCCGACATCGTGCTGATGGACCTGCAGATGGCGGAAATGCCGGGGCTCGACGCGATCGCCGCGATCCGGGCCGTCCATCCCGACGCCAGGATCATCGTGCTGACCACCTATTCGGGCGATGGCCGCGCGATCAAGGCGCTGCGCGCAGGGGCGATGGGCTATCTGCTCAAGGCCAGCCTGCGCAAGCAGCTGCTCGACGCGATCCGGTCCGTGCATCTGGGCGGCAAGCATCTCGACGCCACCGTCGCCACCGCGATCGCCCTGCATGTGCTGGAAGACCCGCTGACCGAACGCGAGATCGCGGTGCTTTCGCTGGCGGCCTGGGGCAACAGCAACAAGCAGGTCGCGGCGCGACTCGATATCAGCGAAGAGACGGTGAAGGGCCATATGAAGTCGATCTTCTCGAAGCTCGACGCGACCGATCGCACTCATGCGGTGACGCTGGCGATCAAGCGCGGACTGATCGACCTCTGACGACATGGCGCGCGAGCGCCCCCTTTGCATCGGAATGATCGCTAACATGTCAGCCTGATCCAAGATCGGGCGGCGACGGACAGCTATGATCGCGCGCGTCAGGCCAGTGACTGACCATTTCTATTTTTTAGAACAAGTCGGTGCATTTTATCTGGATAATTCGGATCAGAAACGCCGGCTAACACTATCTTCACAGCAGCGACGACTGCTCGAAACCAAGGAGCCGACCCATGACGATCACCGCCACGCCGACGCCGGGCAAGTCCCTCATCTCGCCGACCGACCATATTTTGGTCCTGATCGACTTCCAGTCGCAAATGGCCTTCGCCACCAAGTCGATCGCGCCGGAACTGCTGCGCAACAATGCCGCCCTCATCAGCCGCGCCGCCAAGTCGTTCGGCGTGTCGACCATCCTGACCACCGTGGCCGAAAAAAGCTTTTCGGGGCCGATGTTCAGCGAGATCACCGACGCCTTCCCTGGCCAGCCCCTGCTCGACCGCACCAGCATGAACACCTGGGAAGATGCCGCCGTGATCGAGGAAGTGAACCGCATCGGCAAGGAGCGGATCATCTTCGCCGGCCTGTGGACCAGCGTCTGCATCGTCGGCCCGGTCGCCTCCGCGATCGACCAGGGCTTCGACGTCTATTTCATCGCCGACGCCTGTGGCGACATCAGCGAGGAAGCGCATGAGCGCGCCGTGCAGCGCATGATCCAGCTCGGCGCCAAGCCGATGACCTCGCTCCAATATATGCTGGAACTGCAGCGCGACTGGGCGCGCACCGAAACCTATGAGTCCACCACCGGCATCGCCAAGGAATTTGGCGGCGCATACGGCCTGGGCATCAAATATGCGAAGGCCATGTTCGGCGCCTCCGAAGGCGGCCACTGACCTGCGCCAGGGGCCGGCGGTGCCTCCCCCTCTCCCCATGCACCGCCGGCCCCTTCCCCTCTCCCCTTTCCCCACCCGAGCAAAGGAAATCCCCATGAGCTTCGTGACCACGGATGACGGCGTCGACATCTTCTTCAAGGATTGGGGTCCAAAGGACGCCCAGCCCATCATGTTCCACCATGGCTGGCCGCTGTCGTCGGACGACTGGGACGCGCAGATGCTGTTCTTCCTGTCGAAGGGCTATCGCGTCGTCGCCCATGACCGTCGCGGCCATGGCCGCTCGGCCCAGGTGAGCGAAGGGCATGACATGGCCCATTATGCCGCCGACGCCGCCGGCGTCGCCCGCCATCTCGACCTCAGGAACGCCATCCATATCGGTCATTCGACCGGCGGCGGCGAAGTGGCCGCTTATGTCGCCCGCCATGGCCTGCCCGAAGGCCGCGTGGCCAAGGCCGTGCTGGTCAGTTCGGTGCCGCCGATCATGCTGAAGACCGACCGTTATCCCGGTGGCCTGCCCATGGACGTGTTCGACGGGCTGCGCGCCGGCCTCGCCGCCAACCGTGCGCAATTCTTCCACGATGTCGCCGCCGGCCCCTTCTACGGCTTCAACCGCGACGGCGCGGACGTGAAGCCGGCCGTCATCGACAATTGGTGGCGCCAGGGCATGATGGGCAGCGCCAAGGCCCATTATGAAGGCATCAAGGCCTTCTCCGAAACCGACCAGACCGACGATCTGACCGCGATCACCGTGCCGACCCTGGTGCTGCATGGCGATGACGACCAGGTCGTGCCCTACAAGAATGCCGGCGTGCTGCAGGCGCAGATCCTGCCTAATGCGACCCTCAAGATTTACGAGGGCTATTCGCACGGCATGCTGACGGTGAATGCCGACGTGCTGAACGCCGACATCCTCGCCTTCATCCAGGCCTGATCGCAGACGCAGGAGACCGGCGATGAAAGTCTATCTTCTCTCCCTCGGCGCCGGTCTCCTGGTCGGCATCGTCTATTCGCTGCTGGGGGTGCGCTCGCCCGCGCCCCCGGTGGTGGCCCTGATCGGCCTGCTGGGCATATTGGTCGGCGAACAGATCGTGCCGCTCGCCAGGCGCTGGGCTGATGCCCATGAACTGACCCGCTTCGTGCGCAACGAATGCCGCGACCATGTGCTGGGCACGCTCCCGAACAATCGGGCCGACAATCAAAAGGGCGACGCGTGATTACCCGCCGCGACGCCATGGCCGGGGTGGCCGCCTCCGCCCTTCTCGCTCCCTTTCCTGCTCAAGCCAAGGACCGCCCCATGACCGACACGATCATCGTCAATGCCAAGGTGACGACGCTGGACCGCGAAAATCCAGTGGCGCAGGCGGTCGCGATCCGCGACGGCAAGTTCCTGGCCGTTGGCAGCGAGGCGGAGGTGCGCGCCGCCGCGCCGGACGCAACGGTGATCGATGCCAAGGGCCATCGCCTGATCCCCGGCCTGATCGATAGCCATATGCACATCATTCGCGGCGGCCTGAATTTCAACATGGAACTGCGCTGGGATGGCGTGCCGACGCTGGCCGAGGCGATGGATATGCTTAAAAGCCAGGTCGCCCGTACCCCTACTCCGCAATGGGTGCGCGTGGTAGGCGGCTTCACCGAACATCAGTTCGCGGAAAAGCGCCTGCCGACCATCGCCGAACTGAATGCCGTCGCGCCCGACACGCCGGTCTTCATCCTGCACCTCTATGATCGCGCGCTGCTCAACGCCGCCGCGCTGCGCGTCGTGGGCTATACCAAGGACACGCCCAATCCGCCGGGCGGCGAGATCGTCCGCGACGCGGCCGGCAACCCGACCGGCCTGCTGCTGGCCCAGCCCAATGCGACCATCCTCTATTCGACCCTGGCCAAGGGGCCAAAGCTGCCGCAGGACTATCAGCTCAATTCGACCCGCCACTTCATGCGCGACGTCAATGCGCTGGGCGTCACCGGCGTGATCGACGCGGGCGGCGGCTTCCAGAATTATCCCGACGATTATGAGATCATCGAGAAGCTGCATCAGGACGATCAACTGACCGTCCGCATCAGCTATAATCTCTTCACCCAGAAGCCCAAGGAAGAACTGGCCGATTTCTCCGGTTGGGTGAAGCAGGTGACGCCGGGCCAGGGCGATGACAGCTATCGCCACAATGGCGCGGGCGAGATGCTGGTCTATTCCGCCGCCGACTTCGAGGATTTCCGCCAGCCCCGGCCGGACATGGCGCCCAGCATGGAGGGCGATCTGGAGCCGGTCATCCGCCTGCTGGCCGAGCATAAATGGCCCTGGCGCCTGCACGCCACCTATGACGAGACGATCGGCCGCGCGCTCGACGTCTATGAAAAGGTGAACCGGGATATCCCTTTGCAGGGCATCAACTGGTTCTTCGATCATGCCGAAACCATCAGCGACCGCAATATCGACCGGATCGCGGCGCTGGGCGGCGGCATCGCCGTGCAGCATCGGATGGCCTATCAGGGCGAATATTTCGTCGAACGCTATGGCGCGAAAGCCGCCGAGCGGACTCCGCCCATTTCCCGCATGATCGCAGCGGGCATCCCGGTCGGCGCCGGCACCGACGCCACCCGCGTCGCCAGCTATAACCCGTGGGTGTCTCTGTCGTGGCTGGTGACAGGCCGCACCGTCGGCGGCTTCGCCCTCTATCGCGGCGACAATCGCGTCAGCCGGGAAAAGGCGCTGGCGATGTGGACGCATGAGAATACATGGTTCTCCAACGAGATCGGCAAGAAGGGGCAGATCAAAGCCGGGCAGCTTGCCGACCTCGCCTTGCTGTCGGCCGACTATTTTGCGGTGCCGGAGGATCAGATCGTCCATATCCGATCGGTCCTGACCCTGCTCGGCGGCAAGGTGGTCCATGGCGAGGGCGATTATGCCCCGCTCGCGCCCGACCTGCCAAAGCCCATGCCCGACTGGTCGCCGGTCGCCACCTTCGGCGGCTATCACAAGACCCGTGAGGCGCGCGCGCAGCTGGCATCGGCCTGTGGCTGCCATTCGGCCTGCGGCGTCCATGGCCATGACCATGCCGCGGCGCTGGGCGCAGATGTGCCGGCCGCCGATGTCCAGACCTTCTGGGGATCGCTGGGCTGTGGCTGCTGGGCCGTCTGACGATAACCGCAAATCATTGTCATTCCCGCGCAAGCGGGAATCCATCTCGCAACCAAGCCCGACGGCGCAACGCCCGGAGATGGATCCCCGCCTTCGCGGGGATGACGAGAAAGACTTCCTGCCTGGAGATAGTCCATGAAGCGCTTCGCCTTCCTATTCGCCGCCGCCATCCTGATGCCTATGCCGGTCGCCATCGCAAAGCCCGCCGCCAGCGCCGATTATGCGGTCGGCCCGCAATATGACACGACCCATGTCTATGTGCCCGAAGGCCAGTTCGACGCCTTCGTCACCAGCTTCGTCGCGACCTTCGGCGGCAAGACGTCGAAACAGGGCGAGTTCCAGGTGACACCGACGCCCAGCCTGACCAAGTCGCAACTGGCACTGACCCCGGCCGGCACCGTCTCGGTCTTCGGCTTCAAGACGCCGATCCCCTATCCCTTCGGCGATGAACGCACCGGCTATCTGGTGAGCGACATGGACGGTGCCGTCACCTCCGCGCTCAAGCATGGCGCGGTGCGCCGCATCACTACCTTCCCCGACCCGATCGGCCGCGACGTGGTGGTGCAATGGGCTGGTGGCGTGAACATGCAGCTCTACTGGCACACCGCCAAGCCCAGCTATCCCGCGCTGACCACCGTGCCGGAAAACCGCATCTACCTGACCGCCGACGTCGCTGACCGGTTCATCAGGGACTGGACCGGCTTTGCCCATGGCAGGATCGTCTCCGACGATCGCGCCGCCAAGGGCGAGGAAATCGGCCAGCCCGGCAAGACCATCCGCCGCGTCGCCATCGAGAGCGGCTATGGCAAGATGACCCTCTTCGTCTCGGACGGCCAACTCCCCTGGCCCTATGGCCGCGACATGACCGGTTATGAGGTCGCCGACATGGACGCCACGCTGGCCAAAGCGAAGACCGCCGGCGTCGAAACATTGGTCGCGCCGCAGAGCGTTGCCGGTCGCCAGAGCGCGATCCTGCGCTTCCCCGGCGGCTATATCGCTGAAGTTCATGCGCCCGAGGCCAAGTAGGATGCGCGCCGACCGCGATCCCCGCTTCGTTGACGCGATCCTCGATTGGAAGCCAACCTGGTTCATCGCCCGGCTGCTGCTGGTCGGCGCCTATCTGCTGGGCGGCATCGTCAAGCTGACGGACTGGCCGGCGGCGGTTGCCGAGCAGGCGCATTTCGGCATGAACCCGCCAGCGCTCTGGGCCGCGCTCACCATCGCGATCGAACTGATCGGGCCGATCCTGATCCTGACCGGCCGCATGGCCTGGCTGGGCGCGGGGATGCTGGGCGTCTTCACCCTGCTGGCCGCCTTCACCGCCAACGCCTTCTGGACGATGCCGATGGGGCAGGAGCGGTTCATGGCCACCAATGCTTTTTTCGAGCATCTGGGTCTGATCGGCGGCTTCATCCTGGCGGCGCTGGTCGCCGAACAGGCGCAGCGCCGTGTGTAAAAAATCAGTCTGCCTTGCCCTCTCGCTCTGCGCTTGCCCGCCGCTGGCCGCGCAGACGCGGGAGGCCTGGCAGGCGCCGACCCTGTCGATCACCCGCTATGACGAGGATTGGTCGGATCTGGCGGACGCTCAAAAGCGCAACCATCACTGGACGGGGCAGTTCAAATATATCCCGCTGGGCGCCGATGTCTGGCTGTCCACCGGCGTCGAGCTGCGGCTGCGCAACGAAAATTATGCCGACAATCTCTGGGGCGGGGCTGATGCGCCCGACGACAGCTATTTATGGGCGCGCGCCATGCCATATGCCGACCTGCATGTCGGCGCGCCGGATCGGCTCCATGCCCGTGCCTTTGTCCAGCCGATCATCAGCCATGCGGTCGGTGTTGCGCCCTCGGCCAGCCCGATCGACCAGAGCCGGCTCGACCTGCTCCAGGGCTTTGCCGAAGTCGGTGCCGGCCCCGTCACCCTGCGCGCCGGGCGCCAGATGGTTTCACTCGGCACCGAAAGGCTGGTCGGCACCCGCTATGGCCCCAACACCCCGCTGGCGTTCGACGGCGTGCGCGGCAGCCTGTCCCTGGGCGAAGGCCGCGCGCTCGACCTGTTCCTGCTCAACCCGGTCCAGCCCGGCCCCGCCAGTTTCGACGATCGCACGTCCGACACCCGCAGGCTGTGGGGCGCCTATGCGACGCTGCCGGATCTCGACCTCTATTATCTGGGCTATCGCAACCGCGCCGCACGCTTCGGCGGGCTGACCGGGCGGGAGGAGCGCCACAGTCTCGGCCTTCGTTCGCATGGCGCGCGGGGCGACTGGCACTGGAATATCGAGGGCGTCTATCAGTTCGGCCATTATGACCGGCAGCGCATTGCCGCCTGGACGATCGGCACCGAAGTCGGTCGCACCCTGCCCCACCTGCCGCTGTCGCCCGACGCCACCTTGCGCTTCAACATCGTGAGCGGCGATCGTGACAGCGAAGATGACAGGCTGGGCACGTTCAACGCGCTCTTCCCCAAGGGCAAATATTTCGGCGAACTCTCGCCCGTCGGACCGACCAACATCGTCAGCCTCAATCCCCGGATCAGCGCGCCGCTGGGCGACGGCTTTTCCGCCAGCGTCGCCGGCATGGCCTATTGGCGATACGCCCGCCATGACGGCGTCTACGACATTCCCGGCAACCTGATCCGTGGCCCCGGCGACAGCCGCGCCCGCTTCATCGGCAAGGAGGTGGAGGCGACGTTGGCCTGGCAGGCGACGGCGGAGCTGGAACTGTCAACTTCGCTGTCCTTCTTCGCACCGGGCGCCTTCATCCGTGAGACCGGCCCGGCCCAGACCATCGCCATGACCGGCCTTGAGGCCAATTTCCGTTTCTAGATCCTGTGAGGAGCATCATCATGCCGCCAGCGTCCCAAAGCGCATCCCCCCTGCCCGGCCTGCTGTTGCTGCTGTCGGCAACCACCGGCCTGGTCGACGCGGTCAGCGTGCTGGGCCTGGGCAAGGTGTTCACCGCCAACATGACCGGCAATGTCGTGTTCCTGGGCTTCGCCGCGGCGCAGACGCCGGGCTTCAGGGTGGCGCCCTATCTGGTCGCGCTGCTGACCTTCTTCATCGGCGCGCTGATCGCCGGCCGGGTCGGCCAGGGCTTGGGCAAACGCCCGCTGCGCCACTGGCTGACGGTCGCCGCGCTGATCGAAGCGGCATTGCTGTGGATCGCGGCGATCGTCGCGCTGAACTTCCATATGCCCACGCTCCAGCCCGCCGCCGGCCTGTTCGCCATCATCAGCCTGACCGCGATCGCGATGGGCTTTCGCAACGCCACCATCCGGCAGTTGAAGGTGCCCGACCTTACCACCACCGTGCTGACCCTGACCGTCACCGGGATTGCGGCGGATTCCAGCCTGGCGGGCGGCGCCAATCCCAATCTTGGCCGGCGGATCGCGGCGATCGTCGCCATCTTCGCGGGCGCGGCGGCCGGCGCGCTGATGGTGGTGCATATGGGGCTGGCGCTGCCGCTGCTGGTATCGGGCGCGATCGTGCTGGTCGGCACCCTGCTCTGCGTCCGCCACCCGGCGGCCGCCCTGCCCCACGGGGGCTGAAGATCAGGGCAGCGCGACCCGCGCGAACCGCCGGTCGGGCACGAACCAGAGCGCGACGACCAGCACATAGAGTGCGACCGCCAGCCAGCGGCTGACGAAGCTCAGGGGAATGGCCGCGCCATAAATGGCCAGCGTTCCCCAGCCCTTCCAGTCCATACCGAGCGCGCGGGCGAGCCTGGAGCCTGCGCCATTGCAGGCGATGATCGCCCGTTCGGTCAGGAAATAGCCGATCGCCGCCGCGCCCAACACCATGCCATAGGCCGCCGTCGCTCCGGTCGACCAGGCGCTCTCGTCCAGCCAGCGGATGACGAAGGGGACCAGGCTGAGCCAGAAGAGCAGGAAGAGATTGGCCCACAGCACCCGCCCGTCGATGCGCGGGTTGAGCTGGAACAGATGATGGTGATTGTTCCAGTAGAGGCCGACATTCACGAAGCTGAGCAGATAGGCGATCAGCAGCGGCAGGCATTGCGCGAGATCGGCGAGCGATCCCCCGCTCGGCACCTTCAGTTCCAGCACCATGATGGTGATGATGATCGCGATCACCCCGTCGGTGAACGCCTCCAGCCTTTTGCTGTTCATGCCTGTGCCGCCAATGGCGATCCCTGCCAGGTCCGGCGCCAGGACAGCGGCGTGGTGCCGACCAGCCGCTTGAACAGCCGGGTCAGGTGCGCCTGGTCGGTCAGGCCGCAGGCGCTGGCGATGTCCGACAGGCTGTGGCCGGTTTCCAGCATCAGCCGCTGTGCCCGGCGGATGCGCTGGCGGATGACATAGGCATGCGGCGTTTCGCCCATGCTGACCTTGAACGCGCGGCAGAAATGACCGGGACTCAGGCTCGCCACCAGCGCCAGTTCCTCCGTCACCAGCGTGCGGCCCAGCCGCGTCTCGACATAGGCGGTCACCTTGCGCAATTGCCAGCCGGCCAGCCCGCCGGTCGGCGGTGGGCAATGGCTGTCGGGACGCCGGGCCAGCATAGCGACGCCCTCGTCCGCATCCGTGCCCTGCCGCAGCAGGTCGCGCAGTTGATCGAGGCACAGGTCCGCCCGGTTGGGGTCGCGATGCAGCAGCATCTGCGCCCGCGTCAGCAGGTCCAGAAGCGGCGCGGCGTCGAGCCGGTGCGGCAGGTTGGGGCGCGTGTTGAGACTGGCGATATCCGGCATGGCGGGAATGATGCGGCGGCGTCACGATTTCCCAAAGCCCGGATGGAGGGGGCGAGCGTCCCTCTAACGGGGGGCTTGTATCGCATCGGCCCGCGGCGCTACGGCTGTCGGTTCCTCCCGCCCCAAGGCCCCCATGTCGCGACCGAGCAGAAGATCATGAAGCGCCGGGCGATCATCACGGCGATCGCGGCCATGCTGATGGCCCAGCCGGGGCAGGCGCTGGACCCGAGCCAGTCGATCGGCCAGTTGCGCCACAGCCGCTGGACGCTGAAGGACGGGGCGCCGGGCAATGTCCGTGCGCTGGTGCAGGGCAAGGACGGCTATCTGTGGCTGGGATCTTCGACCGGCCTCTACCGCTTTGACGGCATCCGGTTCGAGCGCATCTTGGCCGATCGCGACGACCCGCGCCGATCCTTGCAGGTCACCGCCCTGCTGGCGGCGCGCAATGGCGACATCTGGGTCGGCCATGATTTCGGCGGCATCGCCCGCTATCGCGACGGCCATCTGCGCGATGCCAATCCCTGGCCGGCGCAGGGCGGCGTCGCCGGCATCGTGGAGGCGCGCGACGGATCGATCTGGGTCGCGGCCGAAGCGCGCGGCAAGATGCTGCTATCGCGTTACCAAAATGGCCGCTGGCGCCGCTATGGCGCGCAGCAAGGCGTGACCGACGGCATGATGGGGCCGTTGCTGGCCGCGTCGGACGGCAGCCTCTACCTCGCCTTGCCGCCGCACCTGCTGCGGCTGGCGCCCGGTGCCGCCCGCTTCGCCCCGCTGGCGATGCAGGTCGCCCCCTTCGCCGCGCTGGACGAGGACAGGGCGGGCCGGATCTGGCTGGCGGACGACAGCGGCATCCGGCCGATTTCCGGCGGGCAGGCCGCGGCCCGGCTCGATCCCGTCAACACCCCCTATGTCACCCGCCATATCCATGTCGATCGCCAGGGCACAGCCTGGATCACCGGCCAGAATGGTGGCCTGGCGCGGCTTCCTGCGGGCGGCGACAAGGTCGAGATCGCGGCCGGACACATGCCGCTGTCGCTCGCCGCGCTGGAGGACCGGGAAGGCAATATCTGGGTCGGCACCGAGACCGGGGTGGAACGCTATGCCGCCGCCAGCCTGATCGGCGCGGGCGAGGAGGCGCTGGTGACCGGCTTCGTCGCGCCGGCGCGATCGGCCCATATCTTCTATGCCGGTATCGGCGGCGTCTACCGCGTCGGGCCGGGCCAGCGCCAGCCCCGGCTGATCTTCCCGCGGGCCGACATTGGCGTGCTGTGCGGCGACGACCGGCAATTGCTGGCGATCAGCCTGGAAGGCGCCTTCTTGCTCGACCTGGACGACCGCGGCGATGTCCGCCGCACGACGTCGGTCGAAGGGCCGCTGTCGGTCAGTTGCGCACGCGACGATCGCGGACAGTTCTGGACCGGGATGGGCCGGCTCTACCGGCTGGACGGCGGGCGGCTGGTGCCGGCGAGCGGCGCGGCGGGGCAGCCGGGCGGCACCATCACCCTGTTGCGCGCCGATGGGCATGGCGGCCTGATCGCCGGGCGCAGCCGGCGCGGGCTGCTGCGCATTCGCGATGGCGAAGAGACGGCGCTGCTGCCCGCCGGGACCAGCCCGATCGGGTCGATCCTGACGTTGCGCGCGGATGGCGAAAGCTGGCTAATCGGCGGGATGAAGGGGCTGGCGCGCCTGAAGGGTGGCCGGTTGCAGTCATTGGGCGAACGCACCCATCCCTATCTGGCCGGGATTACCGGCATCGCCCGCACCGCCGATGGCTGGACCTGGATCAACGGTGCAACCGGTATCGTGCGGATGCGCAGCGATGCGCTGGACAAGGGCCTTGCCCAGCCCGATCGCCCCATCCCCTATCAGCGGGTCGGCCAGGAAGCCGATTATCGGGCGCGATCCAACCTGTTCGAGGCGAACGACATCGCCCTCGATCGCGACGGCCAGCTCTGGTTCGCCACCGACCAGGGCCTGGCCTGGAGCGATCCCGCCCGGCTGGCCCGCAATGGCGTGCCGCCGCCCGTGGCGATCCGGTCGCTGCGGGTCGATGGCAAGGCCTATCCGCTGGCCGCGGGCCACATCGCCCTGCCCGCCCATAGCGGCCGGGTGCAGATCGACTATAGCGCCCTCAGCCTGACCGATGCGGCGCAGAACCGTTTCCGCTATCGGCTGGAGGGCAGCGGCACCGGCTGGTTCGATGCCGGGACGGAGCGGCAGGCGCTCTATACCAATCTGGCGCCCGGCCAATATCGCTTCCATGTGATAGCGGCCAACAATGACGGGGTATGGAACAGGCAGGGCGCGGCGCTCGCGTTCGAGATCGCTCCTGCCTTCTACCAGACGCGCTGGTTCCGCATCCTGTGCGTCAGCCTGATCCTGCTGGCCGGCTGGCTGCTCTACCGCCGGCGCCTGCACGTCGTGACCGAACGGGCACGCAGCCGGGTCGAGGCGCAGTTGACCGAGCGCGAACGGATCGCACGGGAACTGCACGACACGCTGTTGCAGGGGTTCCAGGGGCTGATGCTGCGCTTCCAGGCGGTGGTCGAGTTGCTGCCGCGCGGCGAAAGCGCCCGCACCGAGCTGGAAGGTGCGCTCGACCGGGCCGAGGATGTGCTGGTCGACAGTCGCGAGCGGGTCCATTCGCTGCGACAGGCATTGCAGCCGGTGGCGATGGCGGTCCGTCTGCGCGCGCTGTTGGACGAGATGGTCGGCGACCGGCTGGACTGGCGCGTCGAGGAGGCTGGCACCGTGCGGCTGGTCTGCGCCCCGGTCGCCGACGAGATGATGCGGATCGCGCGCGAGGCGATCAGCAACAGCCTGCGCCATGCGGCGGCGCGGACCATCATCGTCGAGCTGCATCATGGCACCGACCGGCTGTCGCTGGCGATCATCGACGATGGCATCGGCCTGTCCGCAGCGGTGCTGGCGGCCGGATCGCGCGAAGGCCATTATGGCATGGTCGGCATGCGCGAACGGGCGCAACGGATGGATGGCGCGGTGGAGATCATCTCCACCACCAGGACCGGCACGACCATCCGCGTGACCGTGCCGGCCCGTGTCGCCTATCTGTGAGCGTCAGGCGGTGGCGGCACGCGGCGCGCCGCTGCGGCGGCTGAGCAGCAGCGCAATCAGCCCGAGGCTGGACGCAGCGGCCCCGGCGATCGCGACGAACGGCAGGCTCAACCCAGCGGCAATCACCGCGCCCCCCAGCGCCGCGCCGATCGCATTGCCCAGGTTGAAGGCGCCGATGTTCATCGAGGACGCCAGATTGGGCGCATCGGCCGCGGCGCTCATCACCCGCACCTGCAGCGGCGGCACCAGCGCGAAGCTGGCAATGCCCCACAGGAAGATCAGCACCGCCGTCGGCCCGGCAAAGGGCATGGCAAAGGCGAAGGCGATGAGGATCGCCGTCAGCGCAGCGAGCGTCACGATCAGCGTCCTGTCCACCGACCGGTCGGCAAAGCGCCCGCCCAGCCAGTTGCCGATGGTGAGGCCCACGCCATAGAGGACCAGCATCGCCGTCACGAAGCCGATCGAGCCATGGGTCTGATCGCGCAGGATCGGCGTGATATAGGTGAAGACGGTGAACATCGCGCTGGCGCCGACCACGGTAAGGCCGAGCGCGGCCAGCACCGGCCCGCGCATCAGCACGCGCAGTTCGGACCGTGCATCGCCCTCGGTCGGGGCCGGCATGTCGGGCAGGGTCAGGCGCAATGCCGCGATGGTGAGGACGCCCAGCGCCGCGATGCCCCAGAAGGCCGCACGCCAGCCCATGACTTCACCCGCCCAGGTCGCCAGCGGCACGCCGACGACATTGGCGATGGTCAGCCCCATGAACATGGCGGCGACCGCGCCCGCCTGCCGCTGGGGCGGGACCAGGCTGGCGGCGACGATCGATCCGACGCCGAAGAAGGCGCCATGGTTGAGCGAGGTGATGATGCGCGCGAACAGCAGCATCGCATAGCTGCTGGAGAGCGCCGCGATCAGATTGCCGATGGTGAAGATGGCGGCGAGGCCGATCAGCAGGGTGCGGCGCGGCAAGCGGCCGGTGGTCAGCGTCATCAGCGGCGCGCCCAGCATGACGCCGATCGCATAGGCGCTGATAAGCAGGCCGGCGGCGGGGATGGAGACGCCAAGATCGGTGGCGATGACGGGCAACAGGCCCATCGGCGCAAATTCGGTGACGCCGATGCCGAAGGCACCGGCCGCCAGCGCGAGCAGCGGTGGATTGATCTTCATGATGCTCCTCCCGTCAGACAAGCGGCGGGTTCAGCCGGGCGAAACCGGCCTGTTGGTGATAGGGGGCGTGGGGATAGGCCGGCATCTGGTAGCTGGCCCGGTCGAGCCGGGCGACCTGATCGGCGGTCAGCGACCAGCCGACCGCACCCAGATTCTGGCGCAACTGTTCCTCGTTGCGGGCGCCGATGATGACCGACGACACGGTCGGCCGCTGCAACAGCCAGTTGAGCGCGACCTGCGGCACCGTCTTGCCGGTTTCCGCCGCGATCTCGTCCAGCGCGTCGACCACGCGATAGAGATGCTCCTCCTCCACCGGCGGCGCGAAGGCGGCGGTCTGGTGCAGGCGGCTGCCCTCCGGGATCGGGCTGCTGCGCCGGATCTTGCCGGTCAGGCGGCCCCAGCCGAGCGGGCTCCACACCAGTGCGCCCACGCCCTGGTCGGCGGCAAGCGGCATCAGATCGGCCTCATAGGCGCGGCCGATCAGCGAATAATAGACCTGGTGGGCGACGAAGCGCGGCCAGCCATGGCGATCCGCCACGTCCAGCGCCTTCATCAACTGCCAGCCGGGATAGTTGGACACGCCGACATGGCGCAGCTTGCCGGCACGGACCAATTGGTCGAGCGTCGCCAGCAATTCCTCGACCGGGGTCGACGCGTCGAAGGCGTGAAGTTGCAGCAGGTCGATATGATCGGTGCCAAGGCGCCGGAGCGCGGCTTCCACGCCGCCGATCAGCCGGTCGCGCGATACGCCCCAGTCATTGGGACCATCGCCGGTCGGCAGGCCGAGCTTGGTCGAGATCAGAAGCTGATCGCGCCGTCCCCTGATCGCCGCGCCCAGCACCTCTTCGGACGCGCCGTTCGAATAGACGTCGGCAGTGTCGAACAGGGTGATGCCGGCTTCGAGGCAGATGTCGAGCAGCCGGCGCGCCTCCTGCGCGTCGCTGTTGCCCCAGGCGCCGAACAGGGGCCCTGAGCCGCCGAAGGTGCCGGTGCCGAAACTGAGCGCCGGCACGCGCAGGCCTGACGCCCCCAATTGCCGATATTCCATCGTCATCCCTTTCCATTCCGTGATGGACGCATAAATGGAAGGCAGGACTCCCCGCGTTTAGAGGGCCGCAAGGCGAAGGATCTTTGCAATGGATGAAAAGATACCCTTTCATGCCGATCGGGCGCGGGCGCTGGAAACCTTTGCCACCGTGGTGGCCGAGGGCAGTTTTTCGGCCGCCGGGCGATTGCTGGGCCTCACCCCTTCCGCCGTCAGCCGCGCGGTCGACCGGATCGAGGATCGGCTGGGGGTGCGGCTATTGCTGCGCTCCACCCGCGCGCTGACGCTGACGGCGGAGGGGCAGGCCTATCTGGCCAGCGCGCGCCGCATCCTGGCCGACCTGGACGAGGCGGAACAGACGATCGCCGATCGCGGCGCGCCGCGCGGGCGGCTGCGGGTCAGCGCCGCCCATTCCCATGGCCGGCTGTGCATCGTGCCGCTGCTCGGCGAATTTGCCCAGCTCTATCCGCACATATTGGTCGACATCAGCCTGAGCGACCGGCTGGTCGACATTGCCGGCGGGCAAGCCGATGTCGCGATCCGCTTCGGGCCGCTGGCCGACAGCCCGCTGACCGCCCGCAAGCTGGGCGAGAATGGCCGCGTCATCGTCGCCTCCCCCGCCTATCTCGCCCGGCATGGCACGCCGGTCGTACCGGAGGATCTGCACGATCATAATTGCCTGAACTTCAATTTTCGCCGCGCCGAACCGGTCTGGCCCTTCCGCAAGGACGGGCGCGACTATGCGCTGAGCGTGCGCGGCACGATCGAGGCGAATAATGGCGAAACGCTGGGGCAGTTGGCGGCCGATGGCGTCGGCATCACGCGGGTCGGCCGGTTCAGCGTCCAGCCGGAACTGGCATCGGGCGACCTGGTGCCGTTACTGGAAGACTATAATCCCGGCGATATCGAGACGATCCATGCCGTGTTCCTGGGCGGCACCAATGTGCCGGCACGGCTGCGCGTATTCGTGGACTTCCTGGCGGAACGGCTGACGCGGCCCGCACCGGCGGCCTGAGCCGGGCGACGCCTATATATCCCCGCGGCGGACCAGTTTCCGGCTGATCCGGGTCGGTGCCAGATGGCGGCAGAGCGCATCCAGTGCCGCCGTCATATAAGCTGCGCATCACTGTCATGCGCGCTTCATACTCCCCTCCTACCCGAGCGCCGAAAGGGGAGAAATATCATGCACTTCCGTTCTCTAGCTCTCGCTGCCATCAGCCTGCCCGTTTTCGCTACGGCAACCGCCCATGCCGAAACGCCCGATGCCGCCCCGGCCGATTCGATCATCGTCACCGCACAACTGCGCGAACAGGACCCGATCGACGTGCCGATGGCGCTGAGCGTCGTCGGCAATGAACAGATGGACCGTATGGGCCTTTATGAGTTCGACGCGCTGTCGCGCTTCGTGCCGGGTTTCGACGTCCAGAACCAGTCGCCCAACAATCCCGGCTTCGTGATGCGCGGCATCACGTCGGATAGCGGCACCGCCAGCAACGAGCCGCGCGTGTCTGTCTATCAGGACGGCGTTTCCATCTCCAAGTCGCGCGGCTCCTATGTCGAGTTGTTCGACATCGAGCGGGTCGAGATCGCCAAGGGGCCGCAATCGACCCTCTATGGTCGCGGCGCGCTGATCGGCGCGGTCAACATCATCCAGAACAAGGCGCAGCTCAACAATGTCGAAGCAGCGGGCCGGGTCTCCTATGGCAATTATAATAGCTGGCTGACCGAGGGCATGGTCAATGCGCCGATCGGCGAAGGCATGGCGATCCGCCTGGCCGGCCGCATCCGCAAGCGCGACGGCTATACCGAAAACCTGCTGGGCGGCGCCGACTTCAACTCGGCCGACACCAAGGCGGTGCGCGGCAGCTTCCATGGCGAGAAGGGCGATTTGAGCTTCGACCTGATAGGCAATTATCAGAAGGACACACCAAACGGCACCGGCTTCAAGTCGATCGCCTATAACCCGACCGATCCGGCCACCGGCGTGGTGATCGGCGATCGCGGCCGCAACAGCGGCGCCGCGCTGGCAGCGGCCGATGGCTTCGAGGGTGGCAAGGGCCTAGGCCTTGATCGCCAGGTCTGGGGCGTCACCGGCATCGCCAGGCTGAAGCTCAACGACCAGTTCAACCTCACGTCCACCACCGCCTTCCGCCGCTTCGACGCGCTGGAAATCTTCGACGCGGACGGCATTTCCCTGCCGATGCTGACCGCGGCGGAGGACGCGCGCGGCCGCCAGTTCAGCCAGGAATTCCGCCTGACCTATGAAAACGGTCCGATCTCCGCGTTTGTCGGCGGCAGCTATTTCTGGGAAAACGGCACGCAGCGTGTGCCCACCCAATTTGACGAGCGCGCAACGCTGGCGCGGCTGGCCAATGCCCTCAACGGTGGTGGTGCCATCCCCGGCCGCCCCGCGACCGATCCGGTGCCGATGTCGGTATTGGCCAGCCCGGCCTTCACCGGAGCCCTGCTACAGGGCGTGGCGAGCGCCTATGGCGTCAGCCTGTCGAGCGCGCAGGCCCAGGCGATCGCTGCCAACCTGAAGCCCGGTCATCTGGAAAGCACCACCAATGGCGCGCGTACCCGCGCCTTCGACCTGTTCGGCGACGTGACCCTGCGCCTGTCCGACCAGTTCGAGCTTGGTGGCGGCCTGCGCTACACCCATGACGACAAGCGCAGCACCTATTGGTCGTCGGTCGACAATGGCCGGTCGATCCTGGGCGGGCTGATCGGTGCGCTGACCCAGCCGGCGGCGGTGCGCGACGCATTGCTGCAGGCGCTGGCCGTGCCGGGCGCGGCGAACATCCCGACCTCGGCCGCCTATCCGGTGCCGATGTTCGGCCTCGGCGCCCAGCCGACCGCCGGCAATGGCGGGGTCGACAGCGACACGCTGCGCAATGGCGGCTTTTCCTGGCGCCTGACTGCCCGCTACAAGCCGGGCACCGACACCAGCCTCTATGCCACCTATGCCCGTGGCCGTCGCCCGCAAGTGCTGGCCGCCAGCGCGCCGTCCGCGCCGATGGGCGCCACCCGCTTTTCCGTGCTGGACTCCGAAACGGTCGACAGTTTCGAACTGGGCGCCAAGACCGCGCTGATGAACCGCACCCTGTTCCTCGACGGGGCGGCCTTCTTCTACCAATATGATAATTTCCAGACCACGGTGCAGCAGGGCACGCAGTTCGTCCTGACCAATGCCGGCAAGGCCGAAAGCTATGGTTTCGAGGGCCAGCTGCGCTGGGTGCCGAGCGACGTGCTGACCCTGTTCGCGACCTATGCCTATAATCATAGCCGCTTCCAGACGGGCGTGCGCGACGGCAACCGCTTCCGCCTGTCGCCCGACCATAGCGCGTCCTTCGGCGCGCAGGCGTCCCTGCCCGCCGGCCCCGGCCGCATCGTCTTCACGCCCAGCGTCACCTGGCAGTCGAAGGCCTATTTCGACGATGACAATGACCGCCCCGACCTGCAGCAGCCGCCCGCCGCTCTGGTCGCCGACAATATCCAGGACGAATGGCAGGGCAGCTATGCACTGGTCAATGCGCGGCTTGGCTATGAGGCGCCCGGTGGCGCCTGGCGGATCGAGGGCTTCATCGAGAATGCCTTCGACAAGAAATATATCATGGATGCGGGCAATACCGGCGACAGTCTGGGCATGCCGACCTTCATCGGCGGGGCGCCACGCTTCTATGGCGTGTCGGCCAGCTTCCGCTTTGGCGGTGCACAATGAGCGAGGATGGCATGAAGCTTGACCGTCGCGCGGCGCTGGGCCTGATCGGCTCGGGCGCTGCCCTCCCCGGCATCGGCATGGCGGCGACACAAGCCGCCGCCGGCTTCGTCCATGGCGTGGCCAGCGGCGACCCGACCCAGCGCGGCGCGATCCTGTGGACCCGCGTCACCCCGGCCGACCCGGCGCAGCAGGCGGCGATCGCGCTGCGCTGGCATGTCGCCGAAAGTGCCGGCGGCAAGCCGGTCGAAAGCGGCACCGCGCAGGCGCGCGCCGCTCGCGACTTCACGGTCAAGGTCGAGCCGCGCAGGCTCAAGGCCGGCCATGACTATCATTACTGGTTCGAACTGGCGGACGGCACGCCATCGCCGGTCGGCCGCTTTCGCACCCTGGCCAGGGGCGCGGTGGCCGATGCCGTGCTGGCGGTGGTCTCCTGCCAGCTCTACCCCGGCGGCTTCTTCACCGCCTATGACTCGATCGCCGCGCTCGACCGGATCGATGCGGTCGTGCATCTGGGCGACTATATCTATGAATATGGCGCCGACGGCTATGGCGCGGAGATCGGCCAGAAGATCGGGCGCGGGCTGGAACCCGCGCATGAGATCGTGACGCTGGCCGACTATCGCACCCGCCATGCCCATTACAAGGGCGACAGGAGCCTTCAGGCGGCCCATGCCCGTGCCGCCTTCATCTGCGTCTGGGACGATCATGAAACCGCCAATGACAGCTGGATCGGCGGCGCGGAAAATCACCAGCCCGCGACCGAGGGCGACTGGGCCAAGCGCAAGGCCGCCGCGATGCAGGCCTATTTCGAATGGATGCCGATCCGCGATCCGCATGGCAATGATCCCTGGGAAGCGATCAACCGCCGTTTCGACTTTGGCGATCTCGCCACCCTGCTGATGGTCGAGACGCGCCTGCTCGCCCGCAGCGAACAGGCCGGCTTCAAGGGCGAGACGCCGGGCCGATCGGAAGTCGCGGCGGTGCTGGCCGAACGCAACCGGCCGGACCGCGAGATGCTGGGCGAGCCGCAGCGCGCCTGGCTGGAGAAGGAATTGGCCGCGTCGGTCAAGGCCGGCACGCCCTGGCAGATATTGGGCAATCAGGTGGTGATGGCGCGGGTCAACGGCCCGGACCTCGCCAAGCTGTTCGGCACAGAGAAGGCCGCGGCCATGATCGCGACGCTGGAACCGTCGGTGCGGGCGCAGGTGGAACTGGCGCAAGCCGGCTATCGCGCCGGCCTGCCCTTCAACCTCGATGCCTGGGACGGTTATCCCGCCGCGCGCGAGCGGCTGTACCAGAGCATCCGCCGGGCCGGCGCCCATCCGCTGGTGCTGGCCGGGGACAGCCATGCCTTCTGGGCCAATCAACTGGCCGACGCACAGGGCAATGCCATCGGCGTGGAATTTGGCACGTCATCGATCAGCAGCCCGTCGATCGGCGACATGCTGCCGAAAATGCCGATCGGCGACCTGCTGCAACAGGCAAGCCCGGAGGTCGCCTTCTGCGACCAGCGCGCCAAGGGCTATATCCTGCTGACGCTGACACGGGAAAAGGCGACCGGCGACTATATCGCCATGTCGACCATCTATGCCCCCAAGGCAGAGGCCCGCACGCTCAAGCGCGTCTCGCTGCCGGCGGGCGCCACCCGGTTCGACGTAACCTGAAAGCGTCGGGGGCTGCGGATGCCCTGCCCGCAGCCCCCGATCTCGCGAGACTTACCGCTCCCTGATGACGAGCGATTTACCCGCATATTTCGCCGGATCGACGTTCGGCAAGGTCTGGATCTTGCGCCCCTTGCGGCTCATCCAGGTGACTTCGACCTTGACCGCGTCCATGGTTTTCAGGCCGAAATGCAGAGGCGCCGCATTTTCCGAATTATAGCCGTCGCCCGTCGACAGCTGTCGCGCGGCCAATATCTTGCCGGCCTTGTCATAGAGGCGCACTTCCGCCCCCATGCGGGTGAAACGCCCCTTCGCGTCGAGCAGCGTAACCGACAGGCTGCGCCTGGCCGCTGCCCGGTCCAGATCATTGTGGAACAGGAAATGGCCGCCCTGGCTGGTATAACCACGCATCACCGACAGATCGAGCGCACCGTCCCGGTCATAATCGACCCATTGCACGCCATGGTCGCCGACATTGAGCTGCGACGTTTCGGTCAGAACCTGGCGGAAGCCCTTGCCCGCTTCATTATGGAAGAGACTGTCCCTGGGCTGCTGCTGGTCGCGCGGGCCATGATAGGAGGTTACATAGAGGTCGAGATAGCCGTCATTGTCATAATCACCCCACACCGCGCCGACGGCATGATTGTCGATGCCGACCCCCATCTCCTTGGCGACGTTGGTGAAGGTGCCGTCACCATCATTATGGTAGAGCGCATTCACGCCATAATTGGGTACGAACAGATCAAGATAGCCGTCATTGTCATAGTCGCCAACGGCGCAGCCGACACCGCCTTCCTCCTTGGAACGGCCCGGATTGTCCAGGCCCAGTTCGGGCGCGACATCGGTGAAGCTGCCGTCGCCATTGTTGCGCCACAGCGCATCGGCCGCGCCTGACTGATTGGCCAGGAAGACGTCCAGAAAGCCGTCGCGATTATAGTCGAACCAGCAGGCGCCCACGGTCGGCCGACTGTCCGACACGCCGGTACCGGCCAAGACCTGCACGAACTTGCCCTTGTCGTTGCGATAGAGGCTGTTGGGGCCGATGCGATTGGCAGCATAGACGTCGAGGTCGCCGTCATTGTCATAGTCGACCCAACTGGTCTGGCGCGCGGAGCGGTTGGGGATGGTCAGCCCCAGTTCGGGCGCGACATTGGTGAACTTCCTGCCGCCTTCGTTGCGGAACACAAGGCTCAGTTCGCCCGGCATGGTCGCCCCGCCCAGCAGGTCGATCCAGCCGTCGCCGTCATAATCGCCCCAGGCGACGCCGCGCATTTCCGGGCCGGATGTGGGGAGCCCCAGTTCCGGCCCGACGTTCACGAACGTGCCATTGTCATTGCGATAGAGGCGGATATCGCCCCCCTTGAGCGAGACAACAAGATCGAGGTCGCCATCATTGTCGAAGTCGGCCCAACTGTTGGACAAGGATCCGGCGATGGCGAAATCGCCCGGCTGTATGGAGGTGAAGGGCGGCTCGGCAGGCGGTGCCGCATCCTGCGCCGTTGCCGGCTGGCACAGCAGCATCAGCGGCAGGATATGGCAAAGCGTCCGGTTCAGCGACGGCATGGATATTCCCCTCTTTCTGTCAGATTTTGCTGGTTTTGCGCGTATCGGGCATGCGCAGATAAACGATCAGCGACACCGCGATCATGGCGGTGACGTACCAGTAGAAGCCGCCTTCCATCCCGGCATGCTTCATCCAGAGCGCGGCATATTCGGCGGTGCCGCCGAACAGGGTGTTGGCCAGTGCATAGGGAAGCGCGACGCCCAGCGCCCGGATATTGGCCGGGAACAGCTCTGCCTTCACGATCGCGTTGATCGAGGTGTAGCCGGTGACGATCACCAGGCCGCCCAGCACCAGCAGGAAGGCGCCGAAGGAGGAGGTGACGCGTTCCAGCGCCGTGAAGATCGCGGTGGTGAACAGGACGCCGCTGATCCCGAAGCCGATCAGCAGCGGTTTGCGGCCGATGCGATCGGACAGCCAGCCGGCCATGGGCTGCAACAGCATGTAGATGAACAGCGCCGACGCCATGATCGCGGTCGCGGTCTGGCGGCCGAAGCCGGCGCTGTTGACCAGGAATTTCTGCATATAGGTGCTGTAGGCATAGAAGGCGAGCGTGCCGCCGGCGGTGAGCGCCATGACCAGCAGCACTTCGCGCGGATGGCGGCGGATGAGGTTGAGGCCGCTGGAGCGGGGCTGTTCGCTGACCGCCGCGCTTTCCTCGAAGGCTTCGGTTTCCTTGAGGCCCCGGCGCAGGCGATAGACGCCGACCGCCATCACCCCGCCGATCACGAACGGCACGCGCCAGCCCCAACTTTCCAGCTGATGTTCGGTGAGGAACAGCTGGAGCAGCAGCAGGACGCAGAGCGCCAGCAACTGGCCGGCGATCAGCGTCACATATTGGAAGCTGGAGAAGAAGCCGCGCTGGTCGCTCTGCGCCATTTCGGACAGATAGGTGGCGCTGGCGCCATATTCGCCGCCGATCGACAGGCCCTGCATCAGGCGCGCGAGCAGCAGCAGGGCCGGCGCGGCGACGCCGATGCTGGCATAGCCGGGGATGGCGGCGATCATCAGCGATCCGCCGGCCATCATCATGACGGACAGGGTGAGACCCGCCTTGCGCCCCCTGCGGTCGGCATAGATGCCCATCGCCCAGGCGCCGATCGGCCGCATCAGGAAGCCGACGGCAAAGATCGCCGCCGCATTCAGCAGCTGGGCGGTACTGTCGTCCGACGGAAAAAAGACCGGCGCGAAATATAGGGTGAAGGCGGAATAGACATACCAGTCATACCATTCGATCAGATTGCCGATCGATCCGCCAAGGATGGATTTCAGGCGATCCTGGCGGGAAAGACTGGCTGGGGAGAGAGACGCAACATGTTCCATCCCCGTTGATACGGACGGCCCCGCTCGTTCTGCTAACTGCCTTCGGCGGACACCAAAATTATCGAATTGTCGCTGCCCGGAACGGCGCGGATGCCGAAGCCGCTTTCGAGCGCGTCGACGAAATCCTGCGACCGGTCGAGGCGGAAGGCACCGCCGACCCGCAGGCTGGCGATCGCCGGATCGCCGATCACCAGCGGGGTGGGGCGATAGCGGTTGAACTCCTCGACCGCCTGGGCGAGCGTGTCGCCCTCAAACTCGACCATCCCTGCCTGCCAGGCGGTGCGCTGCCGGATCTTGGCCGGTTCCAGATGGGTGACAGCGATGCTACCGCTGCGCACGGCGGCGCTGCGCCCGCTTTCGATCCGACGGACGGCGGAGTCGCCGTTGCGCACCGCCACGATCCCCTCGATCACGGTCAGTTCGGTGACATCGGCGCGCAGGCGGACGTTGAACATCGTGCCCACGGCGCGCACCAGCGTCCCGTCGGCATTGACGATGAAGGGCCGTTTCTTGTCATGCGCGACATCGAACTGCGCCTCGCCCTTCAGCAGGGTGATCTGCCTGATGTCGTCGCGCAGGGCGACCTCGACCGAGCTGTTGGTGTTGAGATGGATGCGGGAGCCGTCGGCAAGCTGCACCGTGCGGGTCTCGCCCAGGGCTGTGCGATAATGATCGACCGTGCCGAGCAGTCGCAGCGCGACGGTGGAGGCGACGCCGATCGCGGCGGCTGCGGTTGCCAGGCCGATGAGCAGGCCACGCCGGCCGACCAGGTGCGGCCGGATTTCGGCAACGGGTTCTTCCGGGGCGGGATCGTCGGGCAGCGCGATTGCCGGCGCTGCAGGTTCGTCCCGCTGACTGACGGGCAGTTCATTGAGCCGCTCGGTCAGTTCCCAGCCGGCCTCCGCCTTGGCAAAGGCGAAGCCATGGGCAGGGTCCAGCGCCACCCAGGCATAGGCGTCATTCCAGTCTTCCGGGGCGTCGCTCGCCCGCGCCATAAGATACAGACGAGCCGCTTCGGCCTCGATCGCCTGCATGTCCTCCGCGCTTCTGTAGCGACCAACCAAATCCAGAACCCTCAAACTGTCCGATGGCTTGCATTATCTTCACAGCCGCGCGCGTCAAATGCTTGTCCACTGTAAAGACGGATAGCTGCATCTCCTCTGCTATCTCCTTGACCGATTTCTCATGGACCCGGCGCAGGATGAAGGCCCGCCGGCATTGCGCCGGCAGCGTGTCGAGAATGGCCTGGAGATGGCGCAGCTCGTCGCGCGCGTGCAGCGCTTCCTCGGTCGAATTGTCGGTCTGGAGTACGTCGAGTTCGGCGACCAGTTCGAGCGACACGATCTTCTCGCGCCGGGCCTCGTCGATCAGCAGGTTGCGCGCGATCTGGAACAGGAAGGCCTTGCCGCTCTGTGCGCGGTGAATGTCGCCATTCGCATAGGCGCGGGTCATGCATTCGGCGACGATGTCATCCACATCCTGGCGGTGGGACACCACCCGGCGCAGGCGGGAGCGCAAGGCGCCCTCATGGGGCAGGATGGCCTGCTTGAACCAGTCCAGCCTTGCCCTGATCGAGTCCACGTCCACAGCCACGCTTGTCCCCCTGTGCTTATCATTCTCCCCTCCGGCGCGCCCGATCCGGCGCTGCGTCGAGGCAGTGCTAGACCGATAGCGAAGGCCCCCTCGTCACAAAAATGAGATATTTTTAAGCGTCGTTAGCAGAAACGCGATCGGCCTCCGTATCCACCACTGAAGGGCAAATAATTTCGCAGCCCAATCATTTCACGGGGGATATGATGTCGCGTAATTTTCGGAACGTTTCTCTGTGCGCGGTCGCAACAGTTGTTGCCCTCAGCACCCAGTCGGCGGCAGCCGCGGAGCCGGCGAAATTCAAGATTCCGGCCCAGTCAATGCAGACGGCGCTGACGCTCTTCGCCAAGCAGTCTGGCATCCAGCTTCTCTTTCCCTATGACCAGGTCGCCGGCCTGCATGCCCAGTCGGTCAACGGCAAGATGGCGCCCGATGTCGCGTTGCAGCGGCTGATCGCCGGATCGGGGCTGAAGATCACGCTGTCGAACAACAATGTCATTGCCTTGTCGCTGAGCGCCCAGGCCCACAAGAGCCGCGCCGTCGAAGTCGCGAGCCTGGGCGTCACCGCCCTTCCCTTCGCGATGCAGGCCAGCACCGTACCGCAGGCCAGCACCGCCGCGGCCGAGGAAGCCCCCGGCCCGGCAATCGTCGTGACCGGGTCGCGCGGCCAGGCCCGCACCGTCACCGACAGCCCGACGCCGATCGACGTTATTTCCGGCGCGGATCTGACCCGCACCGGCAAGGCGGGCGTGTTCCAGGCGCTCAACACGCTGATGCCATCCTTCAACCTGCCGGTGCGAGCGGGCGGCGCCACCTCCACCGTCATCGCGACCGGCGGCCTGCGCGGTCTCAATCCCGACCAGGCACTGATCCTGGTCAACGGCAAGCGTCGCCACAAGACCTCGCTCATCAACGCGGTGTCGACGCTCTACAACGGCTCGGTCCCGGCCGATCTGGACATGATCCCGACCGCCGCGGTCGATCATATCGAAGTGCTGCGTGACGGTGCCGCCGCTCAATATGGGTCGGACGCCATCGCCGGCGTCATCAACATCATCCTGAAGGATGACAGCAGCGGCGGCTCCGCCAATTTCACCGCCGGCCAGAATTTCGACCGGTCCGATGGCGAACTCTATCAGGCCGACCTCAATTTCGGGATGAAGCTGGGCGAGAACGGTTTCGCCAACCTCTCGCTCAACCTCAAGAAGCAGGAAATGTCGAACCGTGCGCTGCCGCTCGCCGACTGTTCGGTCACGGCCACCACCACCTGCCTCTATCCGCTGGTGAACGGGCAGCTCGATCCGCGCGACGCAGCCGCAGTCGGCACCGAACGCATCGTCACCACCAGCTATGGCGTCATGCCCTCCCGCAGCATCAATACTGCGCTCAATGCCGGATATGATCTGGGCGGCGTCGAACTCTACGCCTTCGGCACCTACAGCCAGCGGCGGTCGGACCTGTGGTACAGCTATCGCTACCCCAAGGACATCAACAATGTCATGGGCATCTACCCCAACGGCTATCGCCCCCATATCATGATCGACGAGGAGGATTTCGAACTCACCGTCGGCGCGAAGGGCGAAGTCGCGGGCTGGGACTGGGACTTTTCCACCGGCTATGGCCGCAATCGCGCCCGCCAGTCGTCGGAAGGCACGCTCAACCCCTCGCTGGGCACGCTCAGCCCCACCGAATTCTATATCGGCACCCTCAAATCCTCGGAGTTCGTCACCTCGCTCGACGTGACCCGCGGCTATGATGTGGGTGGCGGCAACCTGCAGGTGTCGGCAGGCGCGCAGCAGCGCCATGAACGCTACCAGACCTTCGCCGGGGATGAGGCCAGCTATGCCGTAGGCCCGGCGATCGTGTCGGGCATGACGCCGGGCGCGCAAAGCTCGGCCGGCTTCCAGCCGGGCGACGCGGCCTATATGTCCCGCGACAATGTTTCGCTGTATGCCGACGTGGCGTGGGATCCCAACAAGGATATCACGATCGGCGCCGCTGCACGCTTCGAACATTATGACGATGGCAGCGGCAACACGCTGATCTGGAAGGTCAATGGGCGCTATGCCGCGACCGACTGGATCGCCTTTCGCGCGGCCGCCAATACCGGCTTCCGGGCGCCCGCCGTCGCCCAGCAAATCTATACCCAGACGACCAACCAGTTCCGCACCGTCAATGGCGTTCCCAACCAGTTGCTGCAAATCAAGACGCTGGCAGTCGACGATCCCGCTGCAATCGCGCTTGGTGCAGAATCGCTGCAGCCCGAAACATCGTTCAACATCTCCGCTGGCGTGGTGCTGACGCCGCTGCCCAATTTCAACCTGACGATCGATGCCTATCAGATCGACGTGGACGATCGCATCACCATCACCAGCACCCTGACCGGCACAGCGATCTCCAACATCTTGATCGCCAGCGGCGTGCCTGAAGCGGAAGCGCGGACGCTGACGGCGCAATATTATACCAACGCGATCGACACCCGCACCCGCGGCATCGACGTCGTCGCATCCTACAAGCATGGCCTGTTCGACACGGTGAACATGCAGTGGAATCTGGGCTTCAACTACAACAAGACCAAGATCACCCACATCATCGACAATCCGCCCGAACTGGCCGCGCTGGGCAGCGATTATGTCCTGTTCGATCGCGCGCGCCGCAGCAACATGACCAACAATCTGCCGCGCATCAAGCTGTCGATCAGCAACCTCGCCACCATGGGCGACTTCACCCTGTCGTCGCGCCTGACGCGCTTTGGTAGCTTCAAATCCTACCAGAACGGCGTCACCACCGATGGCGTCACCACCTACCCGAATGATCGCAGTTATGGCGCCAAGTGGGTCACCGACCTGGAGGCCAGCTGGCAGGTCACGCCACTGGTCAACATCGCGATCGGCGCGAACAATATCTTCAACGTCTATCCCGACAAGAACCGGGCCAGCGACGTCAGCGCCACGCTGGGCCAGGGGCTCTATGCCGGCACCTCGCCGATCGGGTTCACCGGCGGCTTCTATTATGGCCGCGTCGGCCTGAGTTTCTGATCCATCACCGACCAAGGCGCCGCTCCGCACGGGGCGGCGCATTTTCTGCACTGACGGGAGAATGATGGCGATGCGCCATATGACGATCTGGCTGGCGGCCCTGGCTGCTTCCTCCGCGATGACCGCCTCGGTAGCGGCCCCCTCCACCCGTTGGGGCGGCGGCGAAATATTGTGGGACAGTTTCGGCGTGCCCCATATCTACGCAAAGACCGAGGAAGGCGGCTTCTACGGCTTTGGCTATGCCCAGGCCCAGAGCCACGGCAACCTGCTGTTGCGCATGTATGGCGAAAGCCGCGCTCGCGCTGCCGAATATTGGGGCGAGAAATATGAGAGCCAGGACAAATGGCTGGTCGCCAATCACGTGCCGGCCCGCTCCGCCCAGTGGTTCAGACAGCAGACGCCGCAAATGAAGAAGAATCTCGAAGCCTTTGCAGCCGGGGTGAATGCCTATGCTGCCGCCCATCCCGACAGAATCGCGCCGGAAGTGAAGGTCGTGCTACCGCTCCGGGGCGTCGACATCATCGCCCATGCCCAGCGGCTGATGAATTTCGGCTATATCGCATCCGACCGGAAGGTGCTGACCGATCCGTCGATCAACGAGGCCGGAGGGTCGAACGCCTGGGCGGTCGCGCCTTCGCGCTCGGCCAGCGGCAAGGCGATGCTGCTCGCCAACCCGCATCTGCCCTGGGCGCCGAGCCAGCTCACTTATTATGAGGCACAGATCACCGCGCCGGGCCTGGCCATCTACGGCGCGACGCAGGTCGGCCTGCCGGTGTTGCGCTTCGGCTTCAACAATGATCTGGGCTTCACCAACACCGTCAACACGATGCAGGGTTTCACGAGCTACAAGCTGGTGCTGGAAGGCGATGGCTATCGCTTCGACGGCAAGACGCTGCCGTTCGATACGGTGACGAAGAGCTACAAGGTCAAGCAGGCGGACGGCACGCTGAAGAGCGTCAGCTTCGAACAGAAAAGCACGGTCCATGGCCCGGTCTTCACCCTGCCTGACGGCAAGACGACGGTCGCGCTCAAGGTCGCCGGCCTCGACCGGCCCGGCGTGCTGGAGCAATATCTGGAGATGGGCAAGGCGCGCGACTGGGGCGCGTTCGAAAAGGCGCTGCGCAAGATGCAGGTGGTGATGTTCAACATCATCTATGCCGACCGCGCCGGCCATATCCTCTATCTCGACAACGGCCTGCTGCCCAAGCATGCGAGCGGCGACCTCAAATATTGGTCGACGCCGGTGCCGGGCGATACATCGGCGACGCTGTGGAAGGATGTCCACAGCTATGACGACATGCCCAAGCTGCTCGATCCGGCGACCGGCTTCGTCCAGAACGCCAATGATCCGCCATGGCTGGCGACCTGGCCCCGTGCGCTCGATCCCAAGAGCTTCCCTGCCTATGTCGCGCCGGTCGGGCCGATGAGCCAGCGGGCACAGATGTCGGTCAAGCTGATGAGTCAGACGCCCAAGATCAGCTTCGACGATTTCGTGTCGCGCAAGCTGACCACCACCTCGCTGATGGCGGAACGGATGTTGCCCGACCTGCTGGCGGCAGCCGCCGGATCGAACGATGCCGAGGTGCAGGCGGCGACGGCGTTGCTCAAGGGCTGGGACCATCGGTTCGAACCCGACAGCCGCGCCGCGCTGCTGTTCGAAACCTGGGCCGGCCTCTTCGCGCCCAAGAATTTCACCGACCAGTCCAACTATGCCGTCAAATGGACTCTGGACGACCCGCTGGAAACGCCACGCGGCCTGAAAGACCCGACGGCAGCCGTCGCCATGCTGAAGGAAGCGGTGGCGAAGACGAAGCAGCTATACGGCGCGATCGACCGTCCGTTCGGCGATGTCTCGCGCTTTCATATCGGCGATGTCAGCGTGCCGGCCAATGGCGGCTTCGGCAATACCGGCGTGTTTCGCACCATCACCTGGGGGGCCATGAAAAATGGCGAGCGCACGCCCCTCCATGGCGAGACATGGGTTTCCATGGTCGAATTCAGCACGCCGATGAAGGCCGTGGGCCTGATGAGCTATGGCAATAGCAGCCAGCCCGGTTCCCGGCACAATAGCGACCAGTTGCAATTGCTGGCCGACAAGAAGTTCCGCACCCTGTGGATCAGTCGTGCTGACGTGGAAGGGCATCTGGAAGAGAAGACCGCGTTCTGACAAGGAGCGCGCGCCGGGGTGCAGGTGCTGCATCCCGGCGCGCGCGAATGGATGCGGCTGTGCTGCATCACGCAGGCACAAAGCCGCTCCCCTTTTACCCCTCTTCGCCCATCAAAGCCTCGCCGTCGCAGCCCGGCGTTGCGGCTCAGTGATGCGCACGCCCCCTGCCCAGACCGCTCGCCATCCGAAAATATGACCCTCCACGCATATTTGCGTTGACTTCAATCAACTGCGTTAATATCAAAATTGCACTATCGGATAAAAATAAACCGAGAGGATGGGGAGAAGTGCAATGCGAGGACGAGCGTCTTCATTATTTCTGACGGGTACCGCCCTGTTCACGATGGCCAGCGCGGCCGCCGCCCAGGAGGCCACGCCGCCGGCGGACGCCCAGAGCGGACAGGCATCAGCCCAGGATATCGTCGTCACCGGAACCCGCATCGTGCGCGACGGCTATACCGCGCCGACGCCGGTGACCGTCGCATCGACCGAAGAGCTGGTGAAGGCGACCCCGTCCAACATTCCCGACGCGCTCAACAAGCTGCCGCAGTTCCAGAACTCGTCCAGCCCGTCGCGCAGCTCGATGAACTTCGCCAACACCGCGGCGCACGGCAATGTGCTGAACCTGCGTGGCGTCGGGCCATTGCGCACGCTGATCCTGTTCGATGGTCAGCGGGTGGCGCCGACCACCTATCTCGGCACGGTCGACGTCAACGTCATCCCCAACCTGCTGATCCAGCGGGTGGACGTGGTGACCGGCGGCGCTTCGGCGGCCTATGGCTCCGACGCGGTCTCGGGCGTGGTGAACTTCGTGCTCGACAAGAAATTTACCGGCCTGACCGGCGTCGCCCAGGGCTCGACGTCGCAGCGCGGCGATAATCAGGGCTATCGCTTCGGCATCGCCGGCGGCTTCGACTTTGGTGGCGATCGCGGCCACCTGTTGCTGAGCGCCGAGACTTTCAAGAATAACGGCATGCTGCGCAGCGACCGCAAACTGGGACGTGGCGCCTATAGCTATGTCGGCAGCACGGTCGGCTGCACCAATCCCAATGCTGCGGCCGATCCCACCGCCTGCTCGCCGGGCGGCTCGCTCAATCCCTATATGATCGCATCCGGCGTAACGCTGAGCGCTGCATCGGAATATGGCAAGATCACGTCGGGGCCGTTCACCAATTACCGGTTCGACGCCAATGGCGCGCTGGTGCCGTTCAGCAACGGCACGGCAACCGGATCGCCGGGCTATTTTGTCGGGGGAGACGGTTATGCGATCTCGCCTGACACGCAGGCGGTCGCCCCGCTGCACACCTATCAGGCCTTTGGCCGGGCGAGCTGGGACTTTACGCCGGACGTGACCGGCTATGTCCAGGGCAGCTTCTCGCGCAGCGACCTGTCCTACACCTCGCTGGCCAACAGCCTGGTGCCGCCGACGGCCGCCACGCTCTACAGCGGCAATCCCTATCTGCCGGCCGAACTTCAGGCCGCCTTCACCCCGACCAGCCAGTCGATCACCCTCGCCCGCTATGGCGCCAATTCACCCCGGCCCCACACGACGGAACGCACCGATTACTGGATGGTCAATGCCGGGTTCGAAGGGACGCTGGCGGACAAATGGAAATGGAATGTCGCCTTCAACCATGGCGACTCCAATTTCTCGGTCGCACAGGAAGGCGTCTGGGATTGGCAGCATTTCTATGCCGCGACCGATGCCGTGCGCAATGGCAGCGGCCAGACCGTCTGCCGGGCCAGTCTGAGCGCCGATCCGACGATCGCTGCCCGCTACGCCAATTGCCAGCCCTTCAATCTGCTGGCCACCGGCGACGCCTATGCCAGCCAGCCTGGCTATGACTATGTCGTGGGTACGTCGCGTTACCGCGCCCGCATCTGGCAGAACGCCATGTCGGCCAGCATCCAGGGCGCCCTGTTCGACCTGCCCGCCGGTCCGGTCGATGTTGCGCTGGGCGCGGAATATCGCCGCCAGAGCCTGCGCCTGACCAGCAACGCCAACCCGGCCGATCTCGACACGACGGCGGAACGCAATGCTTATTTCGCTGGCCTGCGCGGCGTGCCTTCGTCGGTCTATTATTATTGGCTGACCAATGTCGGCGAGGCGTCGGGCGACCTGAGCGTCAAGGAAATGTTCGGCGAACTGGCGGTGCCGCTGCTCAAGGACCAGCCCTTTGCGCAGGAACTGAGCCTGAACGCGGCCGGCCGTTACACCGATTACAGCACGTCGGGATCGGTCAAGACCTGGAAGCTGGGCGCCACCTGGAAGCCGATCAGCGACCTGCTGCTGCGAGGGTCGGTCTCGCGCGATATCCGCGCGCCCAATCTGTTCGAGCTGTTTGCCGGCGACCAGAGCGCGATCAGCCTGCTGGTCGATCCGGTCAGCGGCATCACCGCCAATGTGCCGCAGGTGACGGGCGGCAACCCCGATCTGAAACCGGAAAAGGCCGATACGCTGACCTTCGGCGCGGTCATCACGCCGTCCTTCCTGCCAGGGCTCAGCCTGTCGGTCGATTATTACCGGATCAAGATCAAGGATGCGATCGGCACGTTGAGCCTGACCCAGATCGTCAACAATTGCAGCCAGAGCGGCGGCACCGCGCCCGAATGTGCGCTCGTCACCCGCGACACGCCGACATCCTTCCCCAGCCAGATCCGGGTGGCGCCCGCCAATATCGCCTTCCTGGAAACCAGCGGCATAGATTTCGACGCGTCCTACCGGACCGAACTGGCGGGCGGCAATCTGGGCCTGCGCCTCTATGCCAGCTATCTCGACACCTATCAGACCCAGCAGTCGTCGACCGCGCCCGTGCTGGAATATGCCGGGATCAGCACGATCAGCAGCACACCGGAGGGCCGCCCGCGCTGGCGTGGCACGCTTAGCGTCAATTATGAGATTGGCCGGGTCGGCGTCTTCCTCAACCAGCAGTTGATCGGCAAGGTGAAACTGGGCATTCCCGGCGGCCTAGAAAACGGCCTTGGCCAGACGATCGGGGCGGTCGGCTATACCGACATGACGCTCAGCTACCGCTTGCCCGTGGCCAACGGTCATGTCGAATTCTTCGGCACCGTCAACAATCTGTTCGACAAGGATCCGCCGTTGATCCCCGGCACCATTCCGGGCGTCAACATCGCCACCAATTTCGCGCTTTACGATACGGTGGGCCGCGCCTTCACAGGTGGCATCCGCTTCAAGTTCTGAAAGCCGGACGGCGGCCTGGTGCCGCCGTATCTCTCTCCCTGGGCGCCGGCTGCCAATGCAACCGGCGTCTCTTTTTTGTCCAAGGAGGTCGCCTTGCCCCATGCTTCGCCCCGTCCCGTCCGTCGCCCGTCCAGCAGGGGCTTGAGCGCGGCCTCCTCCCTCGCGCTGCTCATGGCGCTCTCAGCGCCTGCCGTCGCCCAGACCTCCGATGCTTCGGCCGCGAAAATCTATGGCCGCACGCCGGCGGAATCCTCGCCGCCCAGCTGGCCTCAGCCACTCCGCGCCGCCAACGGGGCTCCCAATATCCTGATCGTCATGACCGACGATGTCGGCTTTGGTGCCAGCAGCACCTTTGGCGGCCCGATCCCCACGCCGACCTTCGACGCGCTCGCGCAGGCCGGACTGCGTTATAACCAGTTCAACACCACCGCCATCTGTTCGCCGACCCGCGCCTCGCTGCTGACCGGGCGCGATCCGCAGGCGGTCGGCATGGGCTATGTCGCCAACTGGGCGACAGGCTATGACGGCTATAACAGCCTGATCCCCAAAAGCGCCGGCACCATGGCCCAGATCCTGAAGGAAAACGGCTATAATACGGCGATGATCGGCAAGGGGCATGTCACCCCGGAATGGGAAATGAGCCGCGCCGGACCGTTCGATCGCTGGCCCACGGGCCTGGGTTTCGAATATTTCTACGGCTTCCTGGGGGCCGACAGCAGCATGGCCGAACCCAATCTGGTCGAAAATACCGCGCATGTGCAGGCGCCAGCCGATCCCGCCTATCATCTGGAACATGATCTGGCCGATCATGCGATCCGCTGGATCGACGAGCAGCATGCGGCCGCCCCGGACAAGCCCTTTCTCCTCTATTATGCGACCGGCACCGCCCATGCCCCCAACCAGCCGCCCGCCGACTGGATGGCGCGCTTTCGTGGCAAATTCGATGCCGGCTGGGACGCGATGCGGGCGGAAACGGTCGCCCGGCAGAAGCGGCTGGGCGTGATCCCCCAGGGCACGGACGACGCTCCCCGGCCCGACACATTGCCGCACTGGGATAGCCTGACCGTCAATCAAAAGCGCCTCTATGCCCGCTATATGGAGGCCTATGCCGCGTCCCTTGCTTACGCTGACGCGCAGATCGGCCGCGTCATTCAGCGACTGCGCGACAATGGCGAGATCGACAACACGCTGATCATCTATATCCAGGGCGACAATGGCGCGAGCGCGGAAGGCAGTTTCGACGGCAAGCTGTTCGAGCAGTCGGCGCTGAGCGGGGTGAAGGAAAATCCCGATTATGCCCTTGCCCATATCGACGATATCGGCACACGATATGCCTATAATCTGATTCCCGGCGGATGGGGCTGGGCGCTCAACGCTCCCTTCCCCTGGGCCAAGCGCTATGGCTCTCATTTCGGCGGCACGCGCAACGGCATGGTCATGTCCTGGCCGCGCCATATCCAGGATCCGGGCGGGCTGCGCAGCCAGTTCCACCATGTCAGCGACATCATGCCGACCGTGCTGGAGGCTGCGGGGGTGAAGGCGCCCGAGATACTGGACGGCATACCGCAAAAGCCGATCACCGGGATCAGCATGGGTTACAGCTTCGCCGCCAAGGACGCCCCCTCGCACCGCACGACCCAGGTGTTCGCGATGGCGCAGAATCTGAGCGTCTACAAGGATGGCTGGGTGGCCGCGACCGCGCCGATGGTGACGCCGTGGGAACGCACGCCGCCGCCGCCCGTGCCGATCGACCAGCGCGTCTGGCAGCTATATGATACCCGTTCGGACTTCAGCGAAGCGCATGACCTGGCCGCAGCCAATCCGCAGAAACTTGCCGCGCTCAAGGATCTGTTCTGGGCTGAAGCGGCGACCGCCGGCATCCTGCCGATCCATGGCAGCGAAGGCGGGCAGAAGGGCCGGCCCGATCCTAATGCCGGGCGCGCCCTGTTCACCTATCATGGCCCGATCGGCCCTATTCCAGAGAGCGCGGCGCCGGGCCTGGTCGGCCATTCCTTCACCATCCGCGCGCAAGTCACGGTTCCTGCCGATGGCGGCCAGGGCGTCATCGCCGTGCATGGCGGCCGTTTCGGCGGCTACAGCCTGTTCCTCGACCAGGGGCGGCCCAGATTCACCTATAATTTGACGCCCGCCCATATGAGCCGGATCGCCGGCACCGCTCCCCTGACGGCGGGGCGGCACGATATCACGCTGCATTTTGTCATGGACCGGGAAGCGCCGACCAGCGGCGCCACCGCCACGCTGCTGGTGGATGGAAAAGAGGTCGCGCGCGGCCGGATCGACCGCACCTTCGCGCTCGTCGTGTCACATACCGAGGATTTCGAGGTCGGCCAGGACAGTATCAGCCCGGTCGATCCTGCCTATGATGTGGTCAGCAGCCACTTCACCGGGACGATTGAGCAGGTGGATATCAGCCTGCCCTAGGGGCCCTTTGCTTTCCGCATTTTGCGAGCCGTCAGCTGTGCCAGCTGACTTCAAAATGCTCTAGCAATAGCGCGCCAGCCAGGCCTCCACCGAAACCGGCAGGTCCGTTTCCCCCGGCGGAGCCAGCAGGCTGGCGCGCGCGCTCATCATCACGTCGCGGACATGCGCCTCCAGCGGCACGGTGCGATTCTCGGGCGGCATATGGTCCCAGCGGACCAGCAGGCTCTGCAGCATCATGTTGCACAGCAGGATGCGGTTGCGCGCGACGTCGGGATGCACCCCCTCCATCAGCGCGCGCAGATGGCCGATCACCCGGAACAGGTTCTGTGCCCTGTCCTCGACCGCCGCGAACAGGCTGGAGGTCAGCGACCAATATTGGGTCGCGAAATGCAGCAGGAAATGGGCATAGGGATGGGCGCCTGCTTCATCCTTCAGGTCGAGCTGCGGCAACAGCAACATACCCAGCAATGCCATCGGATCGCCCAGATGACCGTTCGCTTCCGCCTGCGCCAGCATCCGGCCGCGTATCGGATCCATCTGCTCCACACGGGCGCCGAAGACGGCGGCGAGCAGCCCATCCTTCGATCCGAAATAATAGGTGACGGCATTGGTGTCGCCACAGCGGGCGGCCGTGGCAATCTCGCGCATCGACACGGCATCGATGCCGCGCGCCGCAAAAAGCGCCTCTGCCGCGCGGACGAGCCGCACCATCGGCGGCTCTGCATGGCGCACCCGCTTCCTGGCGGCGCTCAACTCTGGCAAGGCAATCATCTCCCGGCAATTGCGGGGCAAATTATTGCCGGATGGCGCTGAAAACCAGCCCCTTTCGACAAGCGGGGAGCGCGGAATTTAGCAGCACCGGCCCGCTTTCGCGCATCGCGCCGCCGCCAGGATCATGCCCCCCTTTGCATCAGATAGATATCCATGATCCAGCCATGCCGGGCCCGTTCCTGCGCGCGGAGCGCTGCGATCCTGTCCCGCACGACTGCCAGCGGCCCTTCGACCAGGAGTTGATGCTCCATGCCGAGATAGGCCCCCCACCAGATATGGATGCCGGCGGGATCGAGCGCGTCGAAGGCACAGCCCTGATCCAGCATCACGGCGACGCTGTCGCCGTCCGCCGGCCAGCCATCGTCGCGCAGCCGGCGCCCGGTCGTGATGACGACCGGCGCGCCCAGCCGATTGAGCGGGATGGCATGAGCCGCAGTCAGCGCCTGCAGGCTGGTGATGCCCGGCACGACGCTTACCCGGATCGCCAGCCCCCTCTGCGCCAGCCGGTCGGCGATCCGCAGGCTGCTGTCATAAAGGGAGGGGTCGCCCCAGACCAGCAGGGCAAGGCGGCCGCCATCGGGCAGGTGGCGCGCGATCTGTCCGGCCCAGGCCTGGGTGATGGCATCGTGCCAGTCATGGACGCCGCCCATATAGTCGCCCCGCGCATCGCGCACGGGCAGGTCGAACTCCACCACGCGCACCGCCCGCGTCAGCACGGCCGCGCAGATGGTGCGGCGCAGGTCGACAAGGTCGGACTTGGCGCTGCCCTTGCGCGGCAGGAGGATGAGGTCGGCGCTGTTCATCGCCCGTACCGCCTGGGCCGTCAGATGATCCGGATTGCCGGTGCCGATACCGATGAGGTGCAGGTCGATCATCATGCGCTCGCGATCATGTGGAAGAAGGAACCGCTGGCCCAGCCGCGCCGCGAGCCGGTCTCCGCGACCGCCGCACCATCGGCATCGGTCACCCGCATCAGGGGCGCGTCATCTTGGCCCAGGATGGTCGAATAATGGAACTCATGGCCCCGCAGCATGGTGCCGGCGCGCAGCCCCGCGACGGGCGCCAGCAGCTCCGCCCGCCGATAGCCCAGATGCAGGCGGCGGTCCGCATGGCTGGTGACAAGGCGGAGCAGCCCGGCCATGCGATGGGCGGTGCCGTCCCGGTCGATCAGCGCATCCCCCAGAACCATATAGCCGCCGCATTCGCCATGGACCGGCCGATCCTCGGCATGGCGGCGCAGGCCCGTCAGGAAGTGCTGCGCACCGGCGATGGTCCCAGCGTGCAGTTCGGGATAGCCGCCGGGCAGCCAGATCAGGTCGGCATCCGCCGCTGGCGCCTCATCGGCCAACGGCGAGAAGGGCATGATCTGCGCCCCGGCCTGTCGCCAGCCTTCGAGGAAATGCGGGTAGAGGAAGGAGAAAGCCACGTCCTTCGCCACCGCGATCCGTTGCGCCGGGGGATCGGGCAGGCGCCCGCCGGCCCTGACGCCGTGCGAGCGGGCCGCGTCCCGAACCGCGGCGAGATCGACCCGCTCCCGCATGAGTGCGCCATGGCGCTCCAGCGCCTGATCGAGCCCCTGCTGCTCGCCGGCCTGCACCAGCCCCAGATGCCGCTCGGGCAGGCTGAGGTCCGCGTGCCGGGGCAAGGCGCCGAACACCGCAATGCCCGCCGCCGCCAGTCCCGCGCGCGCCAGCCGTTCATGGCGCGGGCTCGCCACGCGATTGAGGATGACGCCTGCAATCGTCACATCGGGATCGAAACGGGCAAAGCCCAGCGCCGTCGCCGCACAGGATTGCGCCTGTCCGGATATGTCGAGCACCAGCAGCACCGGCCAGCCCATGCGGCGCGCCACGTCGGCGGCGGTGCCATGGCCAGCGGCGCCCCGACCCGCCACCCCGTCGAACAGGCCCATCGCCCCTTCGGCCACGATCATGTCGGCATCGCCGGCCTCGGCCGCCACCCGGTCCAGCAGCGCGCCGTCCATCGCCCAGCTGTCCAGGTTGAAGGACGGCCGGCCACAGGCGGCGCGATGGAAGGCCGGGTCGATATAGTCCGGCCCGCATTTGAACGGCTGCACCGTCACGCCCGCGTCGCGCAGCGCGCGGAGCAGGCCGAGCGTGACGGTCGTCTTGCCGGTGCCCGATGCGGGCGCCGAAACGAGCAGGCCCGGCACCGTCACTCGGACGACCCGGCGTAGCGCGATCCGGCATGCTGGGGCCGGAAACGCCGGTCATAGCCCTGCGCGTAGAGGCTGCTTTCGGCAAAATCCGCCGCGTCCAGCGCCGGGCCGACCAGGATGATGGCGGTGCGCTCCACGCTGCCCGCGACCGCCGCCTCGATCGACGAAAGGGTCGCCCGCACGATCCGCTGGTCGGGCCAGCTTGCCCGCCACACGACCGCGACCGGGCAGGATTGCCCATAGGCCGGCATGAGATCGGCCACCACCTGCGCCAGATTGTGGATCGACAGATGGATGGCCAGGGTCGCGCCCGTCACCGCAAAGTTGGTCAGGCTCTCGGCCGGCGGCATGGTGCTGGCGCGCCCCGGCGTGCGCGTGAGGACGAGCGACTGGGCCAGTTCAGGCAGCGTCAGCTCCACCTCCAGCGCCGCGGCCGCCGCAGCGAAGGCGGGCACACCGGGCGTCACGGTGAAGGGGATGTCCAGCGCCCGGAGGCGGCGGATCTGCTCGCCCATGGCCGACCAGACCGACAGGTCGCCGGAATGGAGCCGCGCCACATCCTGCCCGGCGGCGTGGGCGGTGGTGATTTCCGCCATGATGGCGTCCAGGTCCATGGGCGCGGTGTTGACTATGCGGGCGCCGGGCGGGCAATGGCCCAGCACCTCCGCCGGGACCAGCGACCCGGCGTAGAGGCATATCGGGCTGGCTGCGATCAGATCGCGGCCGCGCAGGGTCAGCAGGTCAGGCGCGCCGGGGCCAGCGCCGATGAAATGGACGGTCATGATGATGCTCCTTGAGCGATGGCGCAGGTTGCCATGCGATCGGGGGAAAGGCTGCGGGCGGCGCGCAGGCGGGCGCCTTCCCCCGCGCCGGCCAGGGCACAGGCCTCGGCGACGCTGCCGGTGCCGCGCGCGGCCAGCGAGGCCGGCGACCGGCTGATGGTGGGCAGGGAGGCTAGGCGATCCGCCGCAATCGGGATGAGCGGCAGGGCCAGTTGGGCGGCGAGTTCCGCCAGTGCCGGCGCCTTGTCCGCCAGCGTGGCAAGATGGGTGACGTCCCGTCCGCCGCCGGCCGCCACCAGCGCCGCGCGCAGGGATGCGGTGGTCGCGCCGGCACGGAAACCGAAGCCCGCGACGATCATAGCGTGACGCTCCACTGCACCACCGGATAGCGCGACCGCCAGCCATGGCGATTGCCGAGCGGCGCGGCGTCGGCCAGTTCGATGCGCAGCAGGCTACCGCCCCGCCGCCCGTGCCAGAGCGCCAGCAGCGCCTCCGACTCCAATGTCACGGCATTGGCCACCAGCCTTGTGCCGGGTGGCAGCAGCGCCTCCAGCCGTTCCAGCAGCACCTGCGACAGACCGCCACCGATGAAGACCGCCTGCGGCATCGGGCCATCGGGCAACATGTCCGGCGCGCGACCGATCATCAGCTCCAGCCGATCCACGCCCAGCGCACGGGCATTGGCGCGGGCGCGATCCGCACGGGCCGGATCGGCCTCCACCGCGCAGGCGCGATTGGCGGGATGGGCCAGCAGCCATTCGATCGCGATCGATCCCGACCCCGCGCCAATGTCCCACAGATAGTCCCCCGGCCGGGGCGCCAGCGCCGACAGGGTCAGGGCGCGCACCGGCGCCTTGGTGATCTGTCCGTCATGGTCGAACAGCGCGTCGGGACGACCGCTGGCGACGGTCAGGACGGGGCCGTCACCGGCGACCTCCAGCCCGACCGCCACGGGATGGGCGATGTCGGCCGGTATCGTCGCCTCGGCCTCGATCGACCGGATCCGTTCGCGCGGGCCGCCGAGGCGTTCCAGGACATGGAGGCGCGACGCGCCAAATCCCCTGGCCGACAACCAGGCGCTAAGTCCCGCCACCGCCGCCCCGTCGCGCAGCAGCACCAGCGCCCGCGCGCCCGGCGCGAGGTGCGGACGCAACCGATCCAGCGGCGCGGCATGCAGGCCAAGGCACGCGACATCCTGTATCGCCCAGCCCAGCCGCGCCGCCGCCAGCCCGAAGGTGGAGGGCGCGGGATGCGCGCACCATTCATGTGGCGCCAGATGGCGCGCGATGCTGCCGCCCGCGCCGAACCAGAAGGGGTCGCCCGACGCAAGCACCACCACCGGCCGCCCACGATGCGCCAGCAGCCGCGCGATCCCGTCCGCGAAGGGCACTGGCCATTCGACGATCGGCGCGCTAATCCCGCCCAGCAGCGCGAGGTGCCGGGCCGGCCCCATGACCAGGTCCGCCGCCGCCAGTGCCGCGCGGCTTGCCGCAGACAGGCCGTCCATCCCGTCCTCGCCGATGCCGACGATCGTCAACCAGGGGGGAGAATTCATGTCATCCATGCCCAATATCCTGCTGCTGGGCGGCACGACGGAGGCAAGCGCGCTGGCGGTCCTGCTGGCGGCGCGCGGCATCCGTGCGACCTTCAGCTATGCCGGACGCACGGCCAGCCCGCGGGCACAACCCCTGCCCGTGCGGGTCGGCGGCTTTGGCGGGGTGGCGGGACTGGTCGCGCATCTGCGTGCGGAAGGCATCACCCATCTGGTCGACGCCACCCATCCCTTTGCCGCGACGATGAGCGCCCATGCGGTGGCGGCTGCGCATGGGGCGGGGATCGCCCATGCCGCACTGACCCGTGCGCCCTGGACGCCCGGCGCCGGCGACCGCTGGACCGCGGTGCCGGACATGGCAGCGGCGGTGGCCGCGCTCGACGGCCCGCCTCAGCGGATCATGCTCGCCCTGGGGCGCATGCATGTGGAGGACTTCGCCGCCCAGCCCCAGCATCATTATCTGCTGCGCTTCGTGGATGCGCCGGACGCGGTGCTCCCCCTGCCCGATCATGCCCTGATCGTGGATCGCGGCCCGTTCACGGTGGCGGACGACACAAGCCTGCTGCGCGATCATCGCATCGACCTGATCGTCGCCAAGAATGCCGGTGGCACGGGCGCAGCCGCCAAGCTGGACGCCGCGCGCGCGCTGGGCCTGCGCGTGCTGATGATCGACCGGCCCGCGCTGCCCGATCGGTGGGAGTTCCACCGGCCCGAGGATGTGCTCGACTGGATCGCTCATCCCGCCGCCTCGTCGGGGATGCCGCGCGGCGTGTAGAGGATAGGCCCGCGCGCGCGCTCGATGATGCGAGTCCGGCTCGACCCGACGATCACCATGGTGCGCATGTCCGCCATGTCCGCGCGCGCCTGCCCCAGCGGCACGATATGCAATGTCTCCTGCGCGGTGGTGACGGCGCGGGCAAAGAGGATCGGGCGCGCGTCGCCACAAAGTTCCCGCAACAGCGCCAGCGTGCGCACGAACCCTTCCGGCCGCGACGCCGAGCGAGGATTGTAGAAGGCCATGGCGAAATCCGCCTCCGCCGCCAGCCGCAGCCGCTTTTCGATCAGGGACCAGGGCTTGAGATTGTCCGACAGGTTGATCGCACAGAAATCATGGCCGAGCGGCGCGCCCGCACGCGCCGCGGCGGCCAGCATCGCGGTAATGCCGGGCAGCACGCGAATGTCGATGTCGCGCCAGGGAGCGGGGCCGGCCTCCAGCGCCTCGAACAGCGCGGACGCCATGGCAAAGACGCCCGGATCGCCCGAGGAGACGACGACCACCCGCCGCCCCTGCGCCGCCAGCTCCAGCGCATGGGCCGCCCGATCCAGTTCCACCCGATTGTCCGAAGGATGCAACATCAGCCCCGCACGCGGCGCGACCCGCGCGACATAGGGGATATAGCCCACCACGTCGGTCGCGGCAGCCAGCGCGGCATCGACCTCCGGCGTCACCAGCGCTTCGTCCCCCGGCCCAAGCCCCGCGATCGCGATCCAGCCCCCCTCTGCCGCCGCGAAACTCATGGCCGGCGCCCCTGGCCGTGGATCAGCAGGATCGAGAAATAGGGCGTGACCCTGTCGACATCGGCCAGCCGGGTCACGCGCTGTTCCGGCATGGCGGCATGTTCGACCAGCCATGCTTCATCGCTGCGCCCGGCCGCCGCCACCGCACGGCGCAGCTTGGCGAGGTGCCGGCCGATCTTCATCACCACCAGCGCGTCGGTATCGCGGATGCGGCGGACCAGTTCCTCTTCCGGCAGGGTTGCCATCGCCACGGTCAGCACATCGTCCCCCCAGGTGATCGGCAGGCCGGTCGCATTCCACGCCCCCGACATGCCCATGATGCCGGGGACCACTTCGACCGGGACCAGCCCCGACAGCCGACTGTGCAGATGCATGAAGGAGCCGTAGAAAAAGGGATCGCCCTCGCACAATACGACCACATCCTCGCCCGCCTCCGCGATCGCCAGCAGCCGACCGGTGCAGTCGGCATAGAAGGCGGCTAAACAATCATTGTAGCGCGGATCGGTGAGCGGAATTTCGGTCGTCACCGGATATTCCATCGCCAGTTCGATCGCATCGTCCCGCAACATGCCCTGCGCGATGCGGCGCGCCTGCCCCGGCCGGCCAGCCTTGCGGAAATAGGCGACATGCCGTCCCCCCCGCACCAGCCGGTCGGCGCGCACGCTCAGCAAGTCCTGCGCGCCGGGGCCAAGGCCCACGCCATAGACGGTGCCGCTCATTCCGCGCGGCTCGCCAGCGCATTGATCGCCGCGACCGTGATCGCGCTGCCGCCAAGCCGCCCGTCGACGACGCAGCAGGGGACCGGCTGCGCCGCCCACAGTGCCGCCTTGGATTCCGCCGCGCCGACGAAGCCGACCGGGCAGCCGATGATCGCTGCGGGGCGCGGACAGGCCGGATCCTCCAGCATGTCGAGCAGGTGGAACAACGCCGTGGGCGCATTGCCGATGGCAACCAGTGCCCCGGCAAGATGCGGCCGCCACAATTCCAGCGCGGCGGCGGACCGGGTATTGCCCATCGCCCGCGCCATGTCCGGCACGGCGGTGTCGTGCAAGGTGCAGAGCACGGCATTGTCGGCGGGCAGGCGCGCGCGCGTGACCCCTTCCGACACCATGCGCGCATCGCACAGCACCGGCGCCCCTTCGGCCAGGGCCTGCCGCGCCGCCGCTGCAAAGCCCGGCGAAAAGCGGATATGGCCCGCAAGGTCCACCATGCCCGCGGCATGGATCATGCGCACAGCGACCGGCTCCTCCTCGGCAGCAAAGCGCCCGAGGTCGGCTTCGGCGCGGATGGTGGCGAAGGACTGGCGATAGATCGCCGCGCCGTCCCTCTCATAATCATGGGGCATCAACAGGCTCCGAAATGGGCAAGAAGGTCGGTGGCGGTGAGGTCAGGACGGACGGGCGCCGATCCTGCGCGGGCATGGAAGGCAAGGTCGTAGCGCCCGTCCCGCCCCGTCAGCACGATGTCGGCCGGCATCGCACAGGCACAGCCCTTGGCGCAGCCGGAGACATGAAGGCGGCCCGCCACATGGGGGGCCAACTGGCGGGCGAGGTCGCGCGTCTCCACGCTCGCCTGCGGACAGGCAGGCGCGCCGGGGCAGGCCTCCACATGGATCAGCGGGTCGGCAGCGTCGGCGGACAGGCCAGGCACCTGTCCTTCGGCCAGCAGCATGCGCCACGGGGTCAGCCGCATGGCCGGCGCGTCGAGAAAATGCCGCGCATCGATCTGGCCGAAGGGAAGACCATAGGCCAAGCCGCCATCCCATGCGCCGGGGACCAGTCGCGGGCGTGGCAACGCCGCCTCTGTCATGCCCGTTGCCCAATCCGGCAGGGGCGCATCATGCCGGGCCATGCGCCCCGCGCGCGCGCCGTCGCTCTCCACGAACCATCGGGCGAGCGCGAGCAGCGCATCCACTTCGCCGCCGCTGTCCACCGGCACGCCTTGTGCCCGCCCCTCGGCGCGCAGGATCAGGCCGCCGTCCCGCGCCCGCTCGATGCGAAAATCCCCCGCTTCGCCGGACAGGAGCGGCGCAGCGCCGGCATCGGTGACGAAGCCCATCTTGCCCGGCAAGTCCGGCAGTTCGTCCAGGCGATCGAGCAACTGGCGGGCGATGCGATGGCTGTCATCCCCTTCGCGCCAGTCCGGCGCGACCATCATCATGCGCGCGCCCTCGCGCCGAGCATCGTGGTCGACCAGGCCAAGGTCGAGCAGCCGGTCGAGCAAGGGGCGCCAACTATCGTCGCGCACGCCGCGGATCTGGAGGTTCGCGCGCCGGGTCATGTCGATCAGGCCGTTGCCATGGGCGATCGCCGCTTCGCCCAGCGCCGTCATGTCGGCGGCCGAAAGACGGCCAAGGCGCGGCTTCACGCGCACGATCAGCCCGTCGCCCGCCGCCATCGGACGCCAGGCATCGGGACACCAGCCCCGAACGGCCGGCCCGCGAGCCACCGCATGGTTCGCGGTCGCCCTATCACTGCCCGCGCCGGTCTGGCTCACAGGCACATCCTCCGCGCGCCGGGACGCAACCAGGCGGGGCTTGCCGGCATCGCCGGTCGGCGCGAGGCGGCAGGCAGGCGCGACAGGCGCCCGACACCACGCGGCCGTGCAGCCCCAGCCACACGCTTCGCCGCCCAGACGGAAGAGAGACCGTGCCATGACCAATCCCTGGGTCAGGACAAGAGCGACCGAAACGCCGGCAGGTCTCCTGGCTCGCGGGTCGTTGCGGGATGCACGCCTTCCCGGACGCTCTGTCCAGTGGCTGCCCTCATGGGCTCGTGCATCGCGCTATCCGCTTACAGTTGCAGGGACAGCCGCGGAATAAGGGGCCAGGCCCCCGCACCGCATTCCCGATTAAGTTCCTTGCGGAACACCGGCGTCAGTTATGCAATGCACCAGCATGAACCGGCGCATCGGTGATGCCCTAGTCGAAACATCGGTCTTCGCCAAGACATGGAATGGGTATCGGCAGTCCCGCTGCCGGCTCGACGCCCAAGGCATACCGACGGAAGATGCCGAAACGGAAACCGGAAGCAAGGAAAGCGACGCGGCGTCGGATACCGAAAATTATGGCTGGGGCGGCAGGATTCGAACCTGCGCATGGCGGCATCAAAAGCCGCTGCCTTACCGCTTGGCGACGCCCCAGCAATGCGCCGATCCAAGTCAGCGCGGGACCGCCATATAGCGGCTGATGCACGAAAGAAAAGCCCTCCTGACGATGGACTTCGCCTTTCCCTTTCCTTCCCGCCCAACCCATCTTAGGGATCAACCCCACGCCCCCGCCCCTGCAACCGGAAACCCGCGCCGATGTCCGTCCAAGCCCCCTCGCCCAGCCAGATCGCACCGGCCTCGCCGCTGTTCCTGCGCGAGGACGAAATCCGGCGCGGCATCGAGATGCTCTATTTCGGCTATTCCGCGCTCACCCGCTCGATCGACGAGGGGCTGGCGGCGCAGGGCCTGGGCCGCGCCCATCACCGCGCCCTCTATTTCATCTCGCGCCAGCCCGACCTGACGGTGAAGGATCTGCTGCGCCTGCTGGCAATCACCAAGCAATCGCTCGGCCGGGTGCTCAATGACCTGATCGAGCGCGGCTATATCGAGACCCGGCCCGGCAGCAGCGACCGGCGGCAGAAACTGCTGCGCCTCAGCCCCGCCGGCCGCGCGCTGGAGGCCGAGCTTTTCCGCGCGCTGCGCGAGAAGATGGCGGCCGCCTATGCCCAGGCCGGACAGGGTTCCGTCACCGGTTTCTGGCGGGTGATGGAGGGTCTGATCCCCGATGCCGACCGGTCGATGGTGTTCGGCCTCAGCGGCGGCTGATCGCGAAAGCACGCAACCTTATGGCCGCTGCCGCGCTTTTAGGAGCGTCGTGCGGAAAAGTGGGAACCGGTTTTCCGCTTAAAACGATGCGACAACAAGGAATTTGGCAGCGCCGCGTCAGATATGATGCGGCGCTGCCTAAGCCTTGCCAACGCAATGAGGAGACATCATGCGCGCACCCCTTCTGGCCATCACGGCCCTGTCCGCCCTGGGCCTCGGCCTGTCCGCCTGCTCGGAAAAGGCATCGGACAATCTGGAAAATGCCGGCTCCGCGATCGGCAATGACGTCAGCAACGCCGTCGACGATGCCGGCGCCAGGATCGACAACGGCCTCGACCGCGCGGGCGCCGCGATCGACAATGGCGCGGACCGGATCGGCGCCGCGACCGACCGGGCCGCCGACGATGCCAAGCGCGAGGGCAAGGAAGCCAAGCAGGATGTCGGCGCCTCGCTGGAGCAGGCCGGCAAGGACCTGCGCAACGACAGCCATTGAGACGTATCGGGCCTCCCCATGGGGAGGCCCGGCCTCAGGCCGCGAGAATATATCCGGTCGGCCTGGATGCGACTGGCAGTGACTATTTCCATCTTCATCATCCCGGCCCCTTCGACAGGCTCAGGACAGGCTTGATCCGGGATCGCTTCAGCGCTCTCTATCTGGCCTAGTGCAGAATGGATCCTGACTTTCGTCAGGGTGACGTCTGTAATGATTGTCGGAATTCGACCAAAAGCCGTCCGCACTATCTTCGTCACCCTGAACTTGTTTCAGGGTCCATGCCTCCTAAGAGACCAATGGCTTGTTAGGCTTGATGGATACTGAAACAAGTTCAGCATGACGTTGGTGGGATGGCCGCTACCCACCCAACTCCGTCACCCCAGCGAAGGCTGGGGTCTCAAGCGGTGGAAGCAGGAGGCCAGCCGTCTAGCGCTATCCGTTTATGCCGCGTGCGCCTGCCTGAGATGCCAGCCTTCGCTGGCATGACGAGATAAAGGTCAGTCAACTCCCACCACCACATCTGGCCATTCGTCCGCGCTGCCTAGAAAACCACGTTGCGCACGAAGCGCAGCAGGTCCGTTCCGCGATTGACGAAGACATAGGGGCGGTCGCTGCTGAAGATGAGGAAGTCGCCCGCCGTGATCGTGCGCGTGCCGGCATCCATCTCGACCGTCAGCACCCCTTCCACCACATAGAGCATCTCGTGCCAGTTGGCGGCGTCCGCCTCGGCCGGGTAGCGATCGCCCGGCGCCAGCGACCAAGTCCATAGCTCCGCCTCGCGCGCGGCCGGCACGGTGCCGAGCAGGGTGGCGCGGCTATGCGCATCCTCGCCCTGCCAGGCGAGGGTATCGATCCGGCTATTGTCGGGCATGTCGGGCGCGCGCACGACGTGCGAGAAGCTGACGTCCAGCGCCTGCGCCAGCCGGTCGAGCGTCGACAGGCTGACATTGGCCTCGCCGCTCTCGATCCCCACCAGCATGCGCCGGCTGACCCCCGCCGCGCTGGCCAGCGCATCCTGGCTCAGCCCCTTGGCGGCGCGCAGGCGGCGGATATTGCCCGCGACATGGGAAAGAACGTCCGGGCGCGGGACTTCGACTTGACTGTGCAATATATTGCTCATAACGCGATGTGCATTATGTTGCACAATGCCGCCCTCGACAAGAGCCCTGCGCCCCGGCTGATCATCGGCCGTCCCGAACTCGCGCTGATCGGGATCACCGTGCTGTGGGGCGCGACCTTCCTGATCGTGCATCATGCCATGCAGCAGAGCGGGCCGCTCTTCTTCGTGGGGATGCGCTTCGGCACGGCGGCGCTGCTGGCGCTGCCGCTCGCCTGGCCGGTGCTGCGTGGCCTGACGGCGCGCGAACTGCTGGCCGGGTCGATGATCGGCCTTGGCATCTTCTGCGGCTACACGCTCCAGACCTGGGCGCTGCAGACCATATCCAGCAGCACATCCGCCTTCATCACCGCGGCCTATGTGCCGCTGGTGCCGATCCTCCAATGGGCGATATTGCGGCGGCGGCCGCGCTGGACCAGCTGGGTCGGCGTCGCGCTGGCCTTTGCCGGCCTGATCCTGATCGCGGCCCCGCGCGAAGGGCTGTCGCTGGGCAAGGGCGAGGCGCTGACGCTGATCAGCACGCTGGCGATCGCGCTGGAAATCATCTTCATCAGCCTGTGGGCCGGCAAGGTCGACATTGCCCGCGTCACGCTGGTGCAACTGGCGGTCACGTCGCTGCTCGCCTTCGGCCTGATGGCGCCGATGGGTGAGGCGATCCCGCCCTTTTCCTGGACGGTGATCCTGTCGGCCTGTGGCTTGGGCGCGATGACGGCGCTGATCCAGTTCGTGATGAACTGGGCGCAGCGCACCGTATCGCCGACCCGCGCGACCCTGATCTATGCCGGCGAGCCGGTCTGGGCCGGGATATTGGGCCGGATCGCGGGCGACCGCCAGCCCGCCACGGCGCTGGCCGGCGCGCTGCTGATCATCGCCGCCGTGATCGTGAGCGAACTGAAGTTCGAGCGACGGGGCAAGACGAACTGAAACATCCCCGTTCGCTTCGAGCCCAGTCGAGAAGCGGGTAGCACAATTTGCCGCCTCTTGGCTGTGCTCCGTTTCTCGACAGGCTCGAAACGAACGGAGGTAGGGACTTGGTCAGGCCCGCTTGAAGACCGGCGCGCGCTTTTCGAAAAAGGCCATGAACGCCTCCTGCGCTTCGGGCGAGGCCAGCGCTTCGCGGAACAGCCGGGCTTCTTCGGCGATGCGTGCCTGCAAGACTGTCGGATCGCCCTTCATCAGCCGGCGCGTCGCCATCAGCGCCTGGGGCGGCTTGGCCATCAGCGCCGCCGCCTTGGCGCGGGCATGGTCGAGCAGCGCGTCCCCCGTCACGATCGCCGTCACGAAACCGGCGCGATCGGCCCCTTCCGCATCCATCGGCTCACCCAGCATCAGCATCGCCGCCGCCCTGGCATGGCCCATGATCGCGGGCGCGAGCAGGCTGGAGCCGGCCTCCGGCACGATGCCCAGATTGACGAAGGGCATGACGAAGCGCGCGTCGGGCGCGGCATAGACCAGATCGCAATGGAACAGCATCGTCGTGCCGACGCCCACGGCCAGCCCCTGCACCGCCGCGACGATCGGCTTGTCGAAGGCGGCAATCGCGCTGATGAAATCGAAGGCGGCAGCGCCGCCCTCCGGCCCGGCCATGAAGTCCTTGAGGTCATTGCCGGCGCAAAAGGCGTCGCCCCGGCCCGCGAACAGCACCACGCCAATCTCCGGCCGGCTCGACGCATCGGCCAGCGCGGCGATCATCGCGCGATACATCGGCCCGGTCAGCGCATTCTTCTTGTCGGGCCGGTCGATATGGATTTCGAGCACGCCGTTCGTCTCGATGATGGCGATATGGTCGCTCACGCAAATTCTCTCCCGATACTCTGTGCCAAGGCTGTTGGCCCAGAGGATGGGGCGGCGTCTATCCTTTTCCAAGCCCCTTCCCTATGCCCGGAATCATGATGACTCGCCTGCGCCTGATCCTCGATCCCTTCCTCGTCCTGCTGCTCTGCACCGTTGCCCTAGCGTCGGTCCTGCCCGCGCGCGGCCAGGGCGCCCATGTCGCATCGATCGTTGCGGATGCCGGCATCGTGCTGCTTTTTTTCCTGCATGGGACAAAATTGTCGCGCGAGGCGATCTGGGGCGGTGCCAAGGCGTGGCAACTCCATCTCGCGACTCTGGGCACGACCTTCCTCTTCTTCCCGCTGGTCGGCATCCTGCTGCAACAGATCGGCGCGATCCCGGAGAATATGCGCGCGGGCCTGCTGTTCCTGGCGCTGCTGCCATCGACGGTGCAAAGTTCGATCGCCTTTACCGCGATTGCGCGCGGCAATGTCGCCGCGGCGGTGGTCAGCGCGTCCTTTTCCAACCTGCTCGGCATCGTGCTGACGCCGCTGCTGGTGGCATTGCTAATGCAGCGCGGCGGCAGCAACCTCATCTCCCTTTCCTCGGTCGAGGGGATCATGCTGCAATTGCTGCTGCCCTTCGTGCTCGGTCATCTGGCCCGCCCCTGGATCGGCGGCTTCGTGTCGCGGCACAAGACGCTGGTCGGCCGGGTCGATCGCACCTCGATCCTGCTGGTGGTCTATTCCGCCTTCAGCGCGGCGGTGGTCGAAGGGCTATGGCACCGGGTCTCGCGCGCGGAACTGGCGCTGCTCGCGCTGCTCTGTATCGCCATGCTGGTGATCGTGCTGCTCTTCACCTGGGGGCTTGGCCGGCTGCTCGGCTTTTCCCGCGAAGATGCGATCGTGCTGCAATTTTGCGGCTCGAAGAAGAGCCTCGCTTCGGGCGTGCCGATCGCCGGCGTCCTCTTCCCCGCAGCGGCCGTCGGGCCGATCATCCTGCCGGTCATGCTGTTCCACCAGATTCAGCTGATGGCTTGTGCCCTGCTGGCACGGCGCTATGGGGCGCAGGCGGCCGATAGGGCCGATTCGCAGATGGCAACCATATCATGACCCAACCGATCCTGACCGACATTCCGATGGAGAGCTTCCTCTCCCATATCGACGCCGTGGCCGGCGCGATCGCCAAATCGGACTGGCGGCCCGACTATATTGTCGGCGTCGGGCGCGGCGGGCTGGTGCCGGCCACCTATCTGTCCCACGCCATCAGTCAGCCAATGCTGTCGGTCGACCTGTCGGCCCAGGTCGTGGGTTTCTGCGACGAACTGCTCGACAAGCTGGTGGCGATGGCGCTCGAAGGATCGCGCCTGCTGTTCGTCGACGACATCAATGACAGCGGCCGCACGATCAACCAGTTGCGTGCGGCGCTGGCCGGCGCACCCGCCGATCATCTGCGCTTTGCCGTGCTGATCGACAATGTCAGCTCGGCCGCCAAGGTCGAATATCGCGCGACCACGATCGACCGTGCCGTCACCAAGGACTGGTTCGTCTTCCCCTGGGAAGCGGTTGCCAGCCGCGCGTCGATCCTGTCCGACTGGGGCGAAGTGCCCGAACGGACCAGTTGAGAATAGCTGTCACAAAAATATAATGGAAATTCCCCGCCCGCTCGTTATACAAGCGTACAACTGCAATGGGGCATGCGGGGTAGATGGGCGAGACGGGAAGCGGACCGGATCCGGACGCGGGCTATAGCCTGCCGGCATGGACCTATAGCGATCCCGAATTTTTCGCCGTCGAAGCCCGCCGCATCTTCCGTCCGAGCTGGCAGATCGTCGCCCATGACAGCGACCTGCCGGCGCCGGGCGACTTCCATGTGCTGGACTATCTTGGCGAGAGCATCATCGTCATCCGCGGGGATGACGGCGAAGCCCGCGCCTTTACCAACGTGTGCCGCCACCGCGGCGCGCGCCTAGTGGACGGGCCCTCGGGTCGCACCAGAAAGCTGGTCTGTCCCTACCATGCCTGGACCTATGGTCTGGACGGATGCCTGACGGGCCTGCCAATGGCGGGCAGCTATGGCAGCCTCGACCGGTCCAGGCATGGACTTTCCCCTGTAGAAATCGAGAATTTCCACGGCTTCCTGTTCGTCCGGCTGGAGGATGATGGCGGCCCGTCGGTGGCGCAGATGATGGCGCCCTATGTCGACGAGATCGCGCCCTATCGCTTTTCCGAACTGCGCGCGCTTGGCCGCGTCACGCTGCGCCCGCGCGCGGTGAACTGGAAGAATATCGGCGACAATTATTCCGATGGCCTGCACATTGCGGTCGCCCATCCCGGCCTCAAGCGGCTGATGGGCGATGGCTATGGCGTCGAAGCCAGCCCCTATGCCGACAAGATGTGGGGGCCGATCTTCGATCGCCCATCCGCCAACCTGTCCGAGCGCGCCTATCAGCATTTCCTGCCGGCTGTCCCGCATCTTCCGCCCGATCGGCAGCGGCTTTGGACCTATTTCAAGCTCTGGCCCAATTTCGCCTTCGACATCTATCCCGACCAGGTGGATTTCATGCAGTGGCTGCCGGTGTCGCCGACGCAGACGCTGATCCGCGAGATCAGCTATGCGCTGCCCGACGACCGTAGGGAGATGAAGGCGGCCCGCTATCTCAACTGGCGCATCAACCGCCAGGTCAATGCCGAGGATACGGCGCTTGTCGCCCGCGTGCAGGCCGGCATGGCGTCGGACAGTTTCACCGTCGGCCCGCTGAGCGACCAGGAAGTCGCGCTGCGCCATTTCTGCGCGCGGATGCGCACCATCATTCCGCAGGCGCGCCAGCATCGCGCGCCGAAAATGGGATGGTCTTTCGACTATCATGATTCTCGTCATTCCCGCGCAGGCGGGAATCCATCCCCCGACCTCACCTATGGGGAGATGGCTGGAGATGGATCCCCGCCTTTGCGGGGATGACGGCGCTTTTTCGGGGAGGGATATGTTGTGACCAAAGCCTATGACGCCGTCATCATCGGCGCGGGCCATAATGGCCTCGTCTGCGCCTTCTACCTGGCCCGTGCCGGCTACAAGGTGCGCATGGTCGAGCGCCGCGATGTCGTCGGCGGCGCGGCGGTGACCGAGGAATTTCACCCCGGCTTCCGCAACTCGACCGCCAGCTACACGGTCAGCCTGCTCAATCCCAAGGTCATCCGCGACATGAAGCTGGCCGACCATGGCTATCGCGTGATCGAGCGGCCGATCAGCAATTTCCTACCCCAGCCCGATGGCGGCTATCTGAAGCTGGGCGGCGGGCTGGAGCGGACGCAAGCCGAGTTTGCCCGGTTCAGCGCGCGCGACGCCGCCACCCTTCCCGCTTATTATGACGCGCTGGAACTGGTCGCCGATGTGTTGCGCGACCTGGTGCTCAAAAGCCCGCCCAATGTCGGGGATGGCCTGACCATGGTGGTCGAGGCGCTGAAACAGGGCCGCCGCGTCGCCGGGCTCGATATCGAACAACAGCGTGACGTGCTCGACCTGTTCACCAAATCGGCCCGAACCTTCCTCGACAGCTGGTTCGAGAGCGAGGCGGTCAAGGCCGCCTTCGGCTTCGACGCGGTGGTCGGCAATTTCGCCTCGCCCGACACGCCGGGCAGCGCCTATGTGCTGCTGCACCATGTGTTCGGCGAGGTGAACGGCAAGAAGGGCGCCTGGGGCCATAGTGTCGGCGGCATGGGCACGATCACCCAGGCCATGGCAAAGGTCGTGCAGGCGATGGGCGTCGAGATCAGCCTGGAGGCGCAGGTCGACCATATATTGGTTGATGGCGACCGCGCCGTCGGCGTGAAGCTGGCCAGCGGCGAGGAAGTGATGGGCACCAGCATCATCGCCAATGTCGGCCCCAAGCTGCTCTATGAGCGGATGATGCAGCCGACCGACCTGCCCGCCGACTTCCTGAAACGGATCAAGGCGTTCAAGGCGGGATCGGGCACCCTCCGCATGAATGTCGCGCTCTCCGCCCTGCCCGACTTCACCTGCCTGCCCGGCATTGGCGAGCATCACCAGTCGGGCATCATCATCGCGCCGACGCTCGACTATATGGACCGCGCCTATCTGGATGCGAAGCGCGACGGCTGGTCGAAGCAGCCGATCGTCGAGATGCTGATCCCCTCGACCATCGACGACAGTCTCGCGCCCGAGGGTTGCCATGTCGCCAGCCTCTTCTGCCAGCAATTCGCGCCCGAGCTGCCCGACGGGCGAAGCTGGGACGATGAGCGCGAGGCGGCGGCCGACCATATCATCGCCACGGTCGAGGCCCATGCGCCGGGTTTTGCAAGGAGCGTGATCGCCCGCCAGATCCATTCGCCGCTCGACCTGGAACGCAAGTTCGGTCTGGTCGGCGGTGACATCATGCATGGCAATCTGACGCTGGACCAGATGTGGGCAGCGCGGCCAGTACTGGGCCATGGCGCCTATCGCGGGCCGCTGAAGGGCCTCTATATGTGCGGCGCGGGCACCCATCCGGGCGGCGGCGTCACCGGCGCGCCGGGCCATAATGCCGCGCGCGAAGTGCTGAAGGATCGCGCCCTGTGGGGGAAATGGCGCGGCCGGGCCTGATCGGGTCTTTCCCCGCCTTGCCCCAACCGAAAGCCTGGCCTAAAGACCCGGCTCATGCCCGACATCTTCATTCCTGATGCAACGCCCGAGCTGACCGGCCGGGCGCTGTTCCCGCACCGGCACCTGCTGTCGATCGCCGACCTCAAGCCCTGGGAAATCCGTTTCCTGCTGGACGAGGCCGAACATTGGGCCCGCACCAACAAGGGCCAGGCGCGCAAGCATGACGACCGGCTGGCGGGCATGACCCAGATCAACGCCTTTTTCGAGAACAGCACCCGCACCCTGCTGTCGTTCGAGATTGCCGGCAAGCGGCTGGGCGCCGACGTCGTCAACATGGCCGCGGCTACGTCCAGCGTGAAGAAGGGCGAGACCCTGATCGACACCGCCATGACGCTCAACGCCATGGCCGCCGACGTCATCGTCATCCGCCATGCGAGTTCCGGCGCGGTCGCGCTGATCGCCGACAAGGTCGACTGCCCGGTGCTGAACGCGGGCGATGGCTGGCACCAGCATCCCACGCAGGCGCTGCTCGACGCGCTCACCATCCGCCGTCGCAAGCGCGGGTTCGAGGGGCTGGTGGTCGCCATCTGCGGCGACGTGCTGCACAGCCGCGTCGCCCGATCCAACATGCTCTGCCTCGCCGCGCTGGGCGCGCAGGTGCGTGCGGTCGCCCCGCCCACCCTGCTGCCGCCCGAGGTCGAGATGCTGGGCGCCACCCCCTATAGCCGGATGGAAGACGGGCTGGATGGCGCCGATGTCGTCATGATGCTGCGCCTGCAGAATGAGCGGATGGACGGCGCCTTCATCCCGTCGGCCCGCGAATATCACGCACTTTATGGCCTGACGCCCGAACGGCTGGCGATCGCCAAGCCCGATGCCCTGGTCATGCACCCCGGCCCCATGAACCGCGGCGTCGAGATCACCAGCACGGTGGCGGACGATCCGGATCGGTCGGCGATCACCGAACAGGTGGCGATGGGCGTGGCGGTGCGCATGGCGTGCCTGGATGTTTTGACGCGCCAGGCGCGTGGTGTGGAAGGCTGGGCATGAGCAGGATCGCAATCGTCAACGGCAAGCTGGCCGATCCGGCCGGCGACGCCCTTGTCCCCGGCACCGTCCTGATCGAGGGTGACCGCATCCTGGCCACCGGCGCGGTCGACATTCCCGCCGACGCGCAGCAGGTCGATGCCGGCGGGCTGGTGGTCGCGCCGGGCCTCATCGACCTGGGCGTCTTCGCCACTGACAAGCCGGCCTTCCACTTCGGCGGCATCACCCGCGCCGCGCTGATGCCCGACCAGCGCGCGCCGCTGGACGAGGTCGGCCTGATCCGGGAAGCGACCCGCGCGGGCAAGCCCGACTTCTGGGTCCACCCGATCGCCGCCGCGACCCGCGGCCTCAAGGGCACGGAAATGGCCGAAATGGGCCTGATGCAGATCGCCGGCGCCAAGGCGGTGGGCACCGGTCGCCAGTGGATCGCCGATTCGGGCGTGATGCTGCGCATCCTCTCCTACGCCTCGGGCCTTGGCCTCACCGTCATCGCCCATGCCGAGGATGGCGGCCTGTCCGCCAAGGCGGTGGCGACCAGCGGCGAGACTGCGACGCGCCTGGGCCTGGCCCATGCCCCGGCCTGCGCCGAGGCGATGGCGATCGCGCGCGACATCATGCTGGCCCGCGAGACCGGCGCCGCCATCCATTTCCGCCTGGTCACGACCAAGGCCGGTTTCGACCTGATCCGCGCCGCCAAGGCGGAGGGGCTGAAGGTCAGTTGCGGTATCAGCCCGGCCTATCTGTTCCTCAACGATCAGGCGATGACCGACTTCCGCACCTTTGCGCGCCTGTCGCCGCCGCTGCGATCCGATGCCGACCGTCATGCCAGCATCGCCGCCGTCGCCGACGGCACGGTCGATGTCATCACATCGGGCCATGATCCGCGCGGTCCAGAGGACAAGCGCCTGCCCTTCGCCGACGCGTCGCCCGGAATGGCCGGCGCCGAAACGCTGCTGGCGCTCTCGCTCAACCTGGTGCGCGAGCGCCATGTCAGCCTCAACCGGCTGATGACCCTGCTCAGCGCCAATCCGGCCAAGATATTGGGCGTCAATGCCGGGAGCTTCGCGCCCGGCAGCGCCGCCGACCTGATCCTGGTCGATCCCGACGCACCATGGATCGTCGATTCGGCGAAGATGGCGGCCTCGGCCGGCAACACGCCGTTCGACAAGGTGCCGGTGCAGGGCCGCGCGCGCCGCATCATGAAGGGCGGGCAGTTCTTCTAAGCAATCTGGCGTTGCGGCCCCACAAATCGCCATCCCTTGCGCTGCCGCTTGTCCGCATAGAGCCGCGTGTCGGCGACATGCAGGACGGCGGCGGCCTCCGCCCCGTCCTGCGGGAAGGTCGCGATGCCAAAGCTGCTGCCGACCGACAGGCTGCGCCCCTGCCAGCCTACCGGCGCAGCGATCGCCTGCCGGATGCCGGGCATGCGTCGATGCAGGGCGTCGACATCGGTTTCCGCGTCATGGAGCAGCGCAAATTCGTCGCCGCCCAGCCGCGCAATGCTCACCGCGTCCGGCATCAAGGCCCGCAACCGACCGCCCAAGGATGTCAGCAGGACATCCCCTGCCTGATGGCCATGCTGATCATTGCACTGTTTGAAGCCGTCGAGATCGGCGAGCAGCACGCTGAAGGCCGCGCCCCGCTCCACCCGCTCTTCGATCGCGCGCATGAAGCTCAGCCGGTTGTCGAGCCCGGTCAGCGCATCGGTGCCGGCCAGCCGCGCCAGTTCGCGCTGCGACACCAGCATCGCCACCGTCTCGCGAAACTTCCCCAGCACCAGATTGGCCTGCATCACCGTGACGATCGCCATCATCACCGCCATCGCCCGCACGCCCAGATTGTCATAGAGTGCCATCTTCACCAGGATCGGCAACACCGCCGCGCCCATAGCCCCGATCGCGGCGCGCGGCACGCTGAGCAGGGTCGTCGCCGCAACCAGCGCGCCGATGCCGATGAACACCGGCGCCACCATGCAATAATAGATTTCGGTTTCGGTGAAGGCGTTGACCGCCCACAGCCCCGCCACCAGCCCGGACGCGGTCGCAACATGCGCGACCCGCTTCAGGCTGCGCGCCTGCACCCTGGCGTCGGTCGCGATCGGCACGCCGCGCCAGCGCAGCAGGGATATCGCGCAGGCCAGGAAGATCAGCGCAGGCGGCGTCACCTGTTGCCACAAGGGCAGATCGCCCATCACCGCGAGCGCCATCGCGACGGCATTGGCCATGATCAGCAGGCACAAAAGCGGCAACGCCTGATGGAAACGGCGATATTGGGTATCCAGCACAGCCTCGCGCGCGCTGTCCGGCACCGGTGCCGTGAACGGGCCGTCCCAGCCCTTCAGCCGCTGTTGCCAGCGCTTTTCCGCCACTTGTCCGCTCCCTGCCGCCTCGCTGCGAGCGGCCGTTGGTAGCGAAAGGAGGTTAATCCTCCAACAACGGGAAACCCTAACCGGGGAAAACCATGAGAGAGGCGAATCAGGGAACCCTATCGCCATTCAGGCGCTACCCCTGTTCAGCAGGGGATATGCATGACCGAAACGATCGCCCAGCAGGTGCATGTCGATGCGCCATGGAAAATCCCGCCGCGTGCCTGGTGGGAGATATTGAAGCGCGTCTATGCCGCCATGTCGGCCAATCATCTGGGCCTGCTGTCCGCCGGCGTCGCTTATTATGCCTTCCTGTCGATCGCCCCGCTGCTGGCCGCGGTCGTCCTCACCTACGGCCTGGTCGGTGACCCGCAGATCGTGGCCCGCCACATGCAGGCGATCATCACCGTCGTGCCCGCCGATGCCGCCCAACTGATCAACGACCAGTTGCTGGGCATGGTCAGCGCGCGCAAGCCGGCGATCGGCTTCGGCCTGTTCCTGGCGCTGGGCCTGGCGGTCTATGGCGCGACCCGCGCCGCCTCCGCGATCATGGAGGCGCTCAACATCGTCTATGCGCAGAAGGAGGGGCGCAACATCTTCGCCTTCTATCGCGTGTCGATGGGAATCACCTTTTCCGCCGTGCTGGTGGTGGTCGCCGGCGTCGTGACCGCGACGATCATCGGCCTGCTCCAGAAATTACTGACCAACTGGGGACCGGGCGTGCTGTTCGCGATCAAGGCGGCGACCTGGATCTGCGCCGGCCTGCTCGCCAGCAGCATCTTCGGCCTGATCTACCGCTTCGGCCCGCATCGCCGCCGGGTGCAATGGCAATGGCTGACCGTGGGATCGATCGCCGCGACGCTGTTCTGGCTGGTGGCGACGCTGGGCGTCTCCTTCTACGTCTCGACCTTTGGCGATTACAACAAGACCTATGGCTCGCTGGCCGCCGTGGTGATCCTCCAGCTCTGGCTGTTCGTCTCCGCCTATATCGTGCTGCTGGGGGCCCAGATCAACGCGGAAGCCGAGCGTCAGACCAGCGCGCATATTCTTGTTGAAGAAGTTGCATAAAGTCGCTTGCCCTCCCCGATAGGCCACGCTAAAGCGCCCTCCTTCGCTGGCTCGGGCCAGTGCAGGAGTGTAGCTCAGTTGGTAGAGCGTCGGTCTCCAAAACCGAATGCCGTGGGTTCGAGTCCCTCCACTCCTGCCAAGCGAACTAGCCGCGAACCTTGAACAATCACGGGTTCGCGGCTAAGTGCGCTTAGCGAAGCATCGGTCGCGAAGCGCGACTGCCTCCCCCGACACCGATTTATCGCGGGAAACGGGAGGGCGGACCGCCGTTTCGCGCTTTGGTATTGATTTTGAAGGTGAGCTGACAGCGCGATGGCGAAGACTTCTCCGAGCGAATTCGTCAATCAGGTGCAGACCGAAGCGAAGAAGATCGTTTGGCCGACCGGTCGTGAAACGATCATGACCGCGATCATGGTCGTCATCATGACCTCGTTGCTGGGCATCTTCTTCTTCGGTATCGACACCTTCTTCGGTGCGATCGTCCAGTGGCTGCTGAGCCTCGCATCGGGTCGTTGAACGCTCGGCGTTCAAAAGGGAGTTTAAGACGGTAACATGGCGCGCTGGTACATCATCCACGCCTATTCGGGCTTCGAGAACAAGGTCAAGGAATCGATCCTGACCGAGGCCGAGCGCATGGGCCTGTCACAACTGGTCGAGCAGGTCGAGGTTCCGACCGAGACCGTGACTGAAGTGAAGCGCGGCAAGAAGGTCCAGGTCGAACGCAAGTTCATGCCGGGCTATGTCCTCGCCAAGCTGGCGATGAACGACGACGTCTATCACCTCGTCAAGAACACGCCCAAGGTCACCGGCTTCCTGGGTTCGTCGGGCAAACCCCAGGCGATCAGCGAGAGCGAAGCCGCCCGCTATTTCGGCGCCCAGAAGGAAGCCGCCGCCGCCCCGAAGCACAAGGTCAATGTCGATTACGAAATCGGCGACAGCGTCAAGGTGCTGGACGGCCCCTTCGCCAGCTTCAACGGCGTGGTCGAGGAACTGGATTTCGAAAAGAACCGGGTCAAGGTGTCGGTGTCGATCTTCGGTCGCGCCACCCCGGTGGAACTGGACTTCGAACAGGTCGAACTGTCGAAGTAACCAGCCGCCGCAAGGCTGTTCAAAAAGGGTCGCCCGCTTTTCAGCCGGCGGCCCTTTTTGTTGGGGAAGCCCTGCGCTTTCGGCCGAATCGACCGAATGACAGACTCCCCCTTCCCTTTGGACAAGAAGGTCGCTATAGGGCCGCGCTTCCATGCCTCCCCACGGGGCGGCTGGACATGTGCGGGAGGTTCCCTTGCGGGAGCCGCTAGACCGCTAAACTTGAACCGGTGAATCTGTCCGCAGATTTGCCAGCTATAGAGTGAGTGAAAATGGCCAAGAAGATTACGGGCTATATCAAGCTCCAGGTGCCCGCCGGAGCCGCCAACCCCTCGCCGCCGATCGGCCCTGCCCTGGGTCAGCGCGGCGTGAACATCATGGAATTCTGCAAGGCGTTCAACGCCTCGACGGAAAAGATGGACAAGGGCACCCCGCTGCCGACCATCATCACCGTCTATGCGGACCGTTCGTTCACCTTCGTGACGAAGCAGCCGCCGGCCACCTACCTGATCAAGAAGGCCGTCAACCTGAAGTCGGGCTCGAAGGAGCCGGGCAAGGTCGTCGCTGGCAAGATCACCCGCGCCCAGCTCGCCGAAATCGCCCAGGCGAAGATGGCCGACCTGAACGCGAACGACATCGACGCTGCAACGAAGATCATCGAAGGTTCCGCTCGCGCGATGGGCCTCGAAGTGGTGGAGGGCTAAGACCATGGCAAAGCTGACCAAGAAGGCGAAGGCCCTGGCGACCGCGATCGACCGCGAAAAGCTGCACGGCGTTGACGAAGCGCTGGGCCTGATCAAGACCCACGCCACCGCCAAGTTCGACGAAAGCGTCGAAATCGCGATCAACCTGGGCGTTGACCCGCGTCACGCCGACCAGATGGTCCGTGGCGTCGTCACCCTGCCCGCCGGCACCGGCAAGGACGTTCGCGTCGCCGTGTTCGCCCGCAACGACAAGGCCCAGCAGGCGCTCGACGCCGGTGCCGACATCGTGGGCGCCGAAGACCTGCTCGAATCGATCCAGGCCGGCAACATCGACTTCCAGCGCGTCATCGCCACCCCCGACATGATGGGTCTGGTGGGTCGCCTGGGTAAGGTTCTGGGCCCCAAGGGCCTGATGCCGAACCCGAAGCTGGGCACCGTCACGCCGAACGTCGCCGAAGCCGTGAAGGCCGCCAAGGGTGGTCAGATCGAATTCCGCGTCGAAAAGGCCGGCATCATCCACGCTGGCCTCGGCAAGTCGAGCTTCTCGGCTGAAGACCTGCGCAAGAATTTCGATGCGTTCGTCGACGCGATCGTCAAGGCGAAGCCCTCGGGCTCGAAGGGCAAGTATGTCCGCAAGATCGCCCTGTCGTCGTCGATGGGTCCGGGCGTGAAGGTCGACGTGGCCGAAGTCGCCTCGATCTGATCCCGCTGGGATAAGAATTAAAGGGGCCGCCTTCCCTCCTTGCGGGGGAAGGCGGCCTTCTTATTTTATAGGACCAGCCGCTCACTCAAGAAGCGGCCCGAGGGCCACAAGGCCGGGCAAAGGGGCATTCGTCGCCTGCGCCATAGGGGGACACCCCTCCACCGTCGGCGATGTCGACGGTCCCCCTCCCCCGACAAGGGGAGGATTTTGGAACCAGGGACGCGACCTACCCCTGGGCTCTCCATGGCGGGAGCATGGCAGGTCTTCACGTATCCGTCGGGAATGGCGGGTCGCTTTACCGATGGAAAACGAAAAAATGTCTTTTGAACATCTCCCCTCCATGCTCGCCCAGGCGCTGACCACCAAGGGCTATGAGAGCCTGACCCCGGTCCAGTCCGAAGTGACGCAGGACGAAGCGCAGGGCCGCGACCTGCTGGTGTCGGCGCAGACCGGTTCGGGCAAGACCGTCGCCTTCGGCCTGGCCATGGCCGCCGAACTGCTGACCGGCGGCGACAAGCTGCCCGTCGCCGGCCTGCCGCTGGCGCTGGTGATCGCGCCGACGCGCGAACTGGCGCTGCAGGTCAGCCGCGAGCTGGAATGGCTCTATGGCGCCGCCCGCGCCCGCATCGCCACCTGCGTCGGCGGCATGGACGCCGCCAAGGAACGCCGCGCGCTCAGCCATGGCGCCCATATCGTCGTCGGCACCCCCGGCCGCCTGCGCGATCATCTGGAACGCGGCGCGCTGGACCTGTCGGGAATGCGCACCGTCGTCCTCGACGAAGCGGACGAAATGCTCGACATGGGCTTCCGCGAGGATCTGGAAGGCATTCTTGACAGCGCGCCGGAAGATCGCCGCACCCTGCTCTTCTCGGCCACCATGCCCAAGCCGATCGTCGCGATGGCCAAGCGCTATCAGTCAGACGCGCTGCGCATCTCGACCGTGGGCGAAGAACGCGGCCATGGCGACATCAGCTACCAGGCCGTCACCGTCGCCCCGTCGGACATCGAGAATGCGGTGGTCAACCTGCTGCGCTATCATGAAGCCGAAACCGCGATCCTGTTCTGCGCCACCCGCGACAATGTCCGCCACCTGCATAGCAGCCTGACCGAGCGCGGCTTCGCCGCCGTGGCGCTGTCGGGCGAGCATAGCCAGAATGAGCGCAACCACGCGCTCCAGGCGCTGCGCGACAAGCGCGCGCGCGTCTGCGTCGCCACCGACGTCGCCGCACGCGGCATCGACCTGCCCAGCCTGACGCTGGTGGTCCATGTCGAACTGCCGCGCGACGCCGAGACGATGCAGCACCGTTCGGGCCGCACCGGTCGCGCCGGCAAGAAGGGCACCGCTGTCCTGATCGTCCCCTATCCGCGTCGCCGCCGCGTCGAATCGATGCTGCGTGGCGCCAAGATTCCGGTCGAATGGGGCACCCCGCCCAGCAAGGAAGCGATCCTGGAACAGGATAATGCCCGCCTGCGCTCGACCCTGATGGAAAAGGCCGAGTTGGACGAGGCCGATTGGGCACTGGGCGCCGAGCTGCTGGCGGAAAAGTCGGCCAAGGAAATCGCCGCGATGCTGGTGAAGAGCGCCCGCGCCTCGCTGCCCGCGCCCGAGGAACTGCTGGACCGCAGCGAAGCGCCGCCGCGCCAGGAAGGGCCGCGTCCGGGCTTCGAGGACACCCAGTGGTTCCGCATGGACATCGGCCGTCGCCAGAATGCCGATCCGCGCTGGATCCTGCCGCTGATCTGCCGCCGTGGCCATGTGTCGCGCGGCGACATCGGCGCGATCCGCATCACCACCAACGAAACCATGTTCGAAATCCCGCGGGCGATCGCCAGCCGCTTCATGTCGGCCGTCAAGCGCTCGGGCGAGGCCAATGACGAGGGTGCGGATGTGGCGTTCGAGATGATCGACGGCGCCCCGCGCGAGCAGGCCCGCGACAATCGCCGCCAGGGCAACCGCTCGAACGACCGTGGCCCGCGTCCGGCCGGTTACGCGCCCCGCCCCTTCAAGGGCGGGCCCAAGCGCCCCGGCGGCCCGCGCAAGCCGCGCAAGCCGCGCGGCTAAGGCCCGTAACATGACGTCCTGAAAAAGGGCGGTGAACGATCGATCACATCGTTCACCGCCCTTTTTCTTTGTCCCTCAGCCGACGCCGCAAAGCTGCAGCATGCGCCCGGCCAGTTCGCGTTCGCCCATGACGACATGGCGCACGCCCAGCGCTTCGAGATGCGCAACCTCGGCATCGCTATGGGCGCGGGCGATCACCTGCAGATTGGGGTTGAGATGGCGGGCATGCTCGTTGATCGCGCCGCCCTCGAACCCTTCGGGCACGGCGATCAGCAGATAGCGCGCCTCGCATATGCCCGCCGCCAGCAGGTGTCGGTCCTCCAGCGCATTGCCGCGCACCACCGACAGTCCGGCCTCTTCCGCTTCCTCGACCCGTTCGGGATCGCCCTCGATCACCACGAACTGGACATGACGCTCGGCCAGGCGCTTGGCGATCAGCTTGCCGACGCGGCCATAGCCGACCAGGATGACATGGCCGAGGCGCGGCTGATCGGTCGCGGTGTCCGCCTGCGTCTCATCTTCCTCCTTCTTGTGGTCGCGCACGATCAGCGAGAAGAGGATCGGATTGATGAAGATCGACACGATCGCACCGGCAAGGATCAGATCGCGCGCCTCAGCCGGCAGGACGCCCAGCCCCGCCCCCAGCGACGCCAGGATGAAGGAAAATTCGCCGATCTGCGCCAGGCTGGCGGCGATCGTCAGCGCCGTGACATTGGGATGGCCAAAGGCACGAACGATGCCCCAGGCGGCGATCGACTTGCCCACCACGATGATGAGCACGGTCGCCAGCAGCGGCAGCGGCTGTTCCACCACCACCGCCGGATTGAACAACATGCCGACCGACACGAAGAACAGCACCGCAAAGGCGTCGCGCAGCGGCAGCGTCTCCTCGGTCGCGCGACGGCTGAGCGGGGTTTCGCCCAGGATCATGCCGGCAAAGAAGGCCCCCAGCGCAAAGGACACGTCGAATACGATGGCGGCACCGAAAGCTACACCCAGCGCAATGGCCAGCACGGCGAGGCGGAACAGCTCGCGCGACCCGCTATGCACCACCCAATGCAGCGCCCAGGGGATGAGGCGGCGCCCCACCACCAGCATCAGCACGACGAAGCCGACGACCTTCAGCAGCGTGCCCACCAGCGGCGCGATCAGCGCGCTCGCCCCGCCGCCGGCATCGGCATTGTTCATCACCCCCGCCAGCGCCGGCAGGAGGACGAGGGCAAGGACCATCACCAGATCCTCGACGATCAGCCAGCCGACCGCGATACGTCCGCGCCGGGTTTCGACCAGGTCCGCCCCCTGCAACGCACGCAGCAGCACGACCGTGCTGGCGACCGACAAAGCGAGGCCAAAGACCAGCCCGCCCATCAGCGGCCAGCCCATCAGATAGCCAAGGCCCATGCCGAGCAGGGTCGCGACCGCGATCTGCACGATTGCGCCGGGCACGGCGATCGCTTTGACCGACAACAAATCCTTGAGCGAGAAATGCAGGCCGACGCCGAACATCAGCAATATGACGCCGATTTCCGCCAGTTCATTGGCGAGGCCACTGTCGGCGACGAAGCCGGGGGTGAAGGGGCCGACCATGATGCCGGCAACCAGATAGCCGACCAGCGGCGATAATTTCAGGCGATGGGCGATGGCACCCATGATGAAGGCCACGACGAGGCCGGCAACGATCGTCCCGATAAGGGGCGTGTGGTGGGGCATGAAATTCCTTCCCTGTCCGCCGGCAGCAGGCCTTCATCCTGCCGCCGGCGCGGAACATTGTCTATTATTCGACGATGCCGAGCATCGCGATCGAGAGCAGGGCGCCGGCGGCGCCGAGCCCTGCCATGACGACAGGCATGAACCAGCCGGGCGGATTGCGCCGGCCACCGCGCATCTTTCTTTTGCGGGGCATGATCTCAATTCCTTCTGTCTGACGGACGCCCGCCATGGCGGGCGGGAAAAATGTCAGAGGAAGGCGGGCGGCGCGCGGGCGCGGCGACTCCGCGCGCGAAGATAGCTGTAGCGGCCTGCCAGCAGCGGCAGGGGCGCGTCGGGCGCCAGACGGCGCCAGGAGAGCATGAGGGCGAGCGCCGCCGCCAGCAGCCAGGGCAAGGCCACCCCATCCCCATCAGGGCGGGGCGCGCGGGCGAGATGCGGTGCGGGCAGCGAGCGCGCCTTGAGCACCACGCCGGTCGTGGCGGAACTGAAGGCGGAGCCATTGAGCTTGCTGGAAGGCGGACCGTCCGGCGCGATCGCACACAGAAGCGCGACCAGGATCGCAGCCCACAGCGATGCGATGAAGGGCAGCCTGCCCTTGCCGGTCGCATCCTGGGGATGTAATCTGCTCATCGGCGCTTATATTCCCTTCCATCACCGATGTAGGAAGACTAAGAGCCAAAAACCAGCCCACAAGCTGGGCCCATGGCGGTTGACAGAATCGAGTCATTCCACTACCGGGCCACATTCCCGCGCGGGTCGAACAGGCTTTTTGTCCTCGACGATCTGCGTAAAGCAGATTTGAACGAGAAGAGACCAAGCCATGTTCGCTATCGTGCGCACGGGCGGCAAGCAGTATCGCGTCGCCGCCGGAGATAAGATCGTCGTTGAAAAGCTCGCTGGCGAAGCCGGCGACAAGGTTACGCTGGACGACGTCCTGCTGGCCGGCGAAGGCGGCGACCTGAAGGACGCAGCCAAGCTGACCGTCGCAGCCGAAATCATTGCGCAGGCGAAGGGCGAGAAGGTCATCGTCTTCAAGAAGCGTCGTCGTCACAACTATCGCCGCAAGAACGGTCACCGCCAGAATCACACGATCCTCAAGATCGTGTCGATCGCCTGAGCGCAGCTTAGATAAGGAGTTTAGGTCATGGCACATAAGAAAGCTGGCGGTTCGTCGCGTAACGGTCGCGATTCTGAGTCGAAGCGCCTTGGCGTGAAGAAGTTCGGCGGTCAGGAAGTGATCGGCGGCAACATCATCATTCGCCAGCGCGGCACCCGCGTATATCCCGGCCGTAACGTCGGCATGGGCAAGGATCACACCCTCTTCGCCCTGGGCGAAGGTCGCGTCGTGTTCCACGACGGCAAGCTCGGCCGCAAATATGTGTCGGTCGACGCGGTAGCCGCGGCAGCCGAATAACGGACGATCGATGACGGGTCGTCCTTCGCAAAAGGGACGTCCCGCCTGATCGGTTATGCACATAAGTGCGTCGATCGGGATCGAGGGAAAAAAGGGCGCCCCTTCACAGGGAGCGCCCTTTTTCCGTTCTGACGAACATCACCGGGCACTCCTCCCGATTTCCCTCAAACCTCTGGAACTACTGACCTTCTCGCGCGTCGTGCGGGCGGGGCTCAGCCAGAGAAGACCGTCGTCAAGCCGTCATGATTGGCAGCTATTGGCGCGCACGAAGAGGAGAGACGTGAATGTTCGCCCGTACCCCCCGCCTGCTGCTGCGGCCAGGCTGGATGGAAGATGCCCCCGCCCTGGCCCAGGCCATCGGCAATGACGCGGTCCTGCGCAATCTGAGCCGCGCACCCGCCCCCTATGGCCTGGCCGATGCCGAAGCCTTCCTGGCGCTGCCGCAGGATTCGCGCATGCCGCGCCTGCTGGCCTTCACCCGCACCCAGGGCGCACCGCGCCTGGTGGGCGGCTGCGGCATCCATGAGGCCGAGGATGGCACGCCGGAACTGGGCTACTGGATTGCCCGCCCCTATTGGGGCCTGGGCTTCGCCACGGAGGCGGCCCGCGCCGTCATGAGCATCGCCCGCGCGCATAATCTGCCGGCAGTCCGCGCCGTCCATTTCGCCGACAATCGCGCGTCGGGCCATGTCCTGCGCAAGATCGGCTTCCGCGCCAATGGCACGATCGAGCGGCGCTACAGCCCCGCCCGCGGGGCCGAGGCCGACTGCCTGGTCTTCGACGAGGGCGAGGCCGCCCGCATGAGCGTGGACTTTGCCCTGGACCTATATGGCGACGCGCTGCCGGCGCTTGCCGCTTGACTGAAGTGCGCGGGCGCCGATCAGGGCGCCCGCGTCTCACCTCTGACAGGGCCGATCGAAGACACGGGTCGGCGCGCCATGGAAATCGACTTCGGCCAGCACGGCAAAGCTAGTTTCTCCGCCACCTTGATCGACCCGCCATTGTCGGGCGCGATGATGCAGCGGATCGACGGCGCATCCAGATGCGCATCGGTCCAGGCAAAGATCGCCGCCATCGCCTCGGTCGCGATACCGCGCCCCCAGGCGGCCGGCCCCAGCACCCAGCCCGCTTCGGGCACGCCGTCCAGTTCGGCCAGCCCCCGCGCCGCGCTCAGCAGCCCGGCCTCGCCCAGCAATTCGCCATTGGCGCGATCCTCGATCGCCCACATGCCATAGCCGAGCAGCGCCCACATGCCGGCATAGCGCAGGATGCGGAACCAGACCGCCTGCGCATCAAGCGCCGCGCCGCCGATGAAGCGCACCACGTCGGGATCGGCCCATAGCGCCTGGCAGGCGGGATAATCCTCCACCCGGTGCGGGCGCAGGATCAGGCGGTCGGTGGTGAGGATCGGTGCATCGGTCATCGCCAATCTATGGGCGGTCGCGCAGGGGCCGGTCAAGCGACGCCGCACATGGCTATGGCCTTCCCCCGCCCCCTGTGTCATGGGCAAGCCACGTTGCCCGAACCAATCCCCCTCAAGCGCTCGCGCCTCAGCCCCGACGAAAGTCGCCTGATTGCGCTGGAAGCCGCCCGCGACCTGCTGCTGGAAGCGGGGCCGCAGGCCGTCACGCTGAAGGCGGTGGGCAATCGCATCGGCCGCACCCACGCCAATCTGCTCCATCATTTCGGATCGGCCGCCGGCCTGCAGAAGGCGCTCGCCGGCTATCTGGCCGACGCCATCACCGCCACGATCGGCGACGCGGTGAACGCTGCCCGGCGCGGCGAGGTCGAACCCCGGCGGATCGTCGACATGACCTTCGACGCATTTGACGCAGGCGGCGCCGGCGCGCTGGCCAGCTGGATGCTGGCATCGGGCAATGAGGATGCGCTCGACCCGGTGGTGGACGCGATCCACCGGCTGGTCGACAAGCTCGCCGCCACCGCGCTGCGCCCGCAACTGGCCGAGGTGATCCGCGACAATACGTTGATGCTGGTCCTGCTGGCGCTGGGCGATTCGCAGATGGGCGGCCCGATGGCCGCTGCACTGGGCCTCAATCGCGAGAAAGCGCGCGAACTGGCGGCCCGCAGCCTGGTCTCCGCCCTGACCGAAGAAGCCCGGTTGACGGCGACGGCGAAAGTGTCGCAAGCTAAGGTTTAATTTTGCCCAAGAAGACGCTATGGGCGCGCCATGCATTTTCTCGATCAAGCAAAAATCTATATCAAGTCCGGCTGGGGCGGTCCCGGCGCGGTCAGCTTTCGGCGTGAAAAATATGTCGAATATGGCGGCCCGGACGGCGGCAATGGCGGCAAGGGCGGCGACATCATCTTCGAGGCCGTGGCCGGCCTCAACACGCTGATCGACTTCCGCTACACCCAGCATTTCAAGGCGCAGCGCGGCATGCCCGGCATGGGCAAGAACCGTTATGGCGCCGGCGGCAACGACCTGATCGTGAAGGTGCCGGTCGGCACCCAGATCCTGTCCGATCCCCAGCCGATCGAGGGGACCGAGGACGAGGACGGCTATCCCGAATATGAGGAACAGGAAATCCTGGCCGACTTCACCGAGGTCGGGCAGCGTGTGAGCTTCCTGCGCGGCGGCGACGGCGGCCGCGGCAACCTGTCCTACAAGACCAGCACCAACCGGGCGCCGCGCCAGCATGGCACCGGCTGGCCGGGCCAGGAAATGTGGGTCTGGCTGCGGCTGAAGCTGCTGGCCGATGTCGGCCTGGTCGGCATGCCCAACGCCGGCAAGTCGACCCTGATCAACCAGGTGACGAACACCAAGGCGAAGGTCGGCGCCTATGCCTTCACCACCACCAAGCCGCAGCTTGGCGTGGTGCTGCACCGTGATCGCGAATTCGTGCTGGCCGACATTCCCGGCCTGATCGCGGGCGCGGCCGAGGGCGCGGGCATCGGCGACCGGTTCCTGGGCCATATCGAACGCTGCCGCGTGCTGCTGCACCTGATCGACGCGACCGGCGACGACCCGGTCGAAGCCTTCCGCATCGTCACCGACGAACTCGCCGCCTATGGCGGCGGGCTGGACGAAAAGCCGCAGATCGTGGTGCTCAACAAGGGCGACCTGCTGGGCCAGGAACTGATGGAAGACATTGCCGAGCAGCTGCGCGAGCAGGCCGGCGTGGAAGATGTCTTCATCATCTCCGGCGCGACCGGCGAAGGCGTCACCCCGTTGCTCGACGCCGTGCTGGAAATGCTCGACGAGGATCGTGAAGAGGACGACGCCGACGACAGCGACGGCGAAGCCACCTGGTCGCCGATCTAAGGCATCAATAAACTTATCTCCGTTCGGTTCGAGCTTGTCGAGAACTGCGCGCGAGGTTCTCGACAAAGCCTGTCCTGAGCGACGCCGCAGGCGTCGTCGAAGGGCTCGAACCGAACGGATGTTGTTGTAAAAGTGGCCACGAACGCCCTGTCCGGCTTTCCCCCTGCCCTGGTCCGCCGCCTGGTCATCAAGATCGGGTCGGCGCTGCTGGTCGATCCGGCCGGGGAAGTGCGCGTCGATTGGCTGCGCACGCTGGTGGCCGATGTCGCCGCGCGCAAGGCGGCCGGGCAGCAGGTCATCATCGTGTCGTCGGGCGCGATCGCGCTGGGCGCGCGCCGGCTGAAGCTGCCCAAGGGCGGGCGCGGCAGCCTGGAGGATGCGCAGGCGGCGGCCGCCACCGGCCAGATCGCCCTGTCGCAATGCTGGGCCAGCCTGCTGCATGAAAAGGGCATTACCGCCGCGCAGATGCTGGTGACGCTCGACGATCTGGAGCATCGCCGCCGCTATCTCAACGCCTCGGCCACGCTGGAGCGGCTGATGGCGCTCGACGCCGTGCCGGTGGTGAACGAGAATGACAGCGTCGCCACGGCGGAAATCCGCTTTGGCGACAATGATCGCCTCGCGGCGCGCATCGGACAGGCGGCACGGGCCGACGCGGTTGTGCTGCTGTCGGACGTGGACGGGCTTTACACCGCCAACCCGCACGCCGATGCGAATGCCATGCTGATCGAGAGGATAGAGCGCATCGACGCGCGCATTGCCGCCATGGCCGACACCGGCTCGGCTTCGGGCATGGGATCGGGCGGCATGGTGTCGAAAATCCAGGCGGCCCAGATCGCCACCGGCGCCGGCGCCCATCTCGCCATCATCTCGGGCAAGGTCGACGCCCCGCTCAGCCATTGGGCCAATGGCGGCCGTGGCTCCATCTTCCTGGCCGCCGAAAGCCAGGGCGCGCGCAAGGGCTGGCTCTCGGGCCGCCTCACCGTGCTCGGCCGGATCATCGTCGATGCCGGCGCCGAAGCGGCGTTGGGCAAGGGCAACAGCCTGCTCCCTGCCGGCGTCGCGCGGGTCGAGGGTGTGTTCGCGCGCGGCGACGTGGTCGACATTCTCAATCAGGACGGCCGGGTGATCGCCCGTGGCCTGACCGAATATGACAGCGAGGCCGCCGCGAAGATCGCCGGCCGCCGCAGCGAAGACATTCCCGCCCTGCTCGGCGAAATGTCCCGCACCGTGCTGGTCCATCGCGACCATATGGCGATGGTCTGACCTATTATGTCCCTTAGAATTGCCATGACCGGCGCGACGGGTTTCGTCGGCGCCGAAACGCTCGATCAGGCGCTTGCCGCCGGTCTTCAGGTCAACGCCCTCACCCGCCGGGCGCAGCCGCCGCGCGCGCATCTCAAATGGGTGCCCGGTTCGCTCGACGATACCGCCGCGCTCGACACGCTGGTGCGTGACGCCGATGCCGTGATCCATATCGCGGGCGTGGTGAACGCGCCCGACCGCGAGGGGTTCGAGGCGGGCAATGCGCGCGGCACGATGGCCGTGGTCGACGCCATGCGCAAACGCGGTGTGCGCCGACTCGTCCATGTCTCCTCGCTCGCCGCGCGCGAGCCGGGCATGTCGGACTATGGCTGGTCGAAGGAACTGGCCGAACGCCATGTGAAGGCCAGCGGCCTCGACTGGACGATCGTGCGCCCGCCCGCCATCTATGGCCCCAATGACCAGGAGATGCTGGAGCTGTTCCGCATGGCCAAGCGCGGCATCATGCTGCTGCCGCCCGGCGGCCGGCTGTCGGTGATCCATGTCGCCGATCTGTCCCGCCTGCTGCTGACGCTCGCCTGCGAAAAGGAGCAGAGCCAGACCCGCACCTATGAGGCGGACGATGCAACGCCCGGCGGCTGGGACCATCAGGAATTCGGTCAGGCGATCGGCCGGGCGGTGGGCCGCACTGTCCGCACCTTCGCGACGCCGCAATGGCTGCTGGCGACCGCCGCCCGGCTCGACCGGCTGGTGCGCGGCCGCAACGCGAAGCTGACCCCCGACCGGGTCGATTATTTCTGCCATCCCGACTGGGTCGTCGCCAAACGCAAGCAGCCGCCCAAGCGGCTGTGGACGCCGCAGATCCCGACCGAGGAAGGGCTCAAGGCCACGGTCGAGGCCTATCGCGCCAAGGGCTGGCTGTAGCCCGCCCAAGGACACGGGCCGCGCGGGTCACGACCGAAGTTCACAATGTAAACGGCCTTTTCGGGGCATTTGCACCTGCTTCGCCCCCATGATGCACCGCCCACGCGCCGGTAACGCGCCATGGCAGGTTCGGCAGACGCGCCCGGCGCGCGCCGACAAGGCCCCACCCGCGCACCTGCACAGCGACAACGACGCACCGGTCGCGCGCCTGTTGCATGGATAGCGGAGGCAGAATGAGCGGCAGCGTCATGCCCCAGCTTAGAACAGGGGCAGAGCTGTAGGACAGCGGCATGCGGGCGTGACGGGTCGAGTTTCGATCAAGAACCGCCCATCCCATCATCGTCACCCTGAACTTGTTTCAGGGTCCATTCCTCCCAATAGGCCAATGGTTTGTTACGCTTGATGGATGCTGAAACAAGTTCAGCATGACGTCGGTAGGATGGCCGATCCCCCCCCCCCCCCCGGTCACGCCGCCGGATCAGCCTCCGCCGGTTTCTGCGCGCGCTGTTCGTCGACAAATTCGCTGATCGCCTTGCCGCTGGCGTTGAGCAGCGGATAGGTACGGGCGTCGGACAGCCAGTCGGGGCGGCGCGCGCCGCTGCCGTAGAATGTGTCATAGACCAGGGAGAAGGCGAGGAAGACCAGAGTCGCGCCAATCAGCCCCTTGATCGCGCCGAAGCCGCCGCCCAGCACCCGGTCGATCGGGCCGAGCACCGACTGGCGGGTGCGCTGGCCGATCGCGCGGGCGAGCAGCTTGCCAGCGCCAAAAGTGACGGCGAAGATCAGGAAGAAGGCCAGCACCGCCGCCCCGCTCTCGCTGCCGACAAAGCTGGTCAGCAATTCGGTGACGGAAGCGTGGAACAGGCTGATCGCGAAGATGCCCGCGACCCAGGCAATCAGCGACAGGGTTTCGGTCACGAACCCGCGCAGCAGGCCGAATATGGCGCAACCGCCGATGAGGAGGAGGACGAGGATATCGACGGCGTTCATGCCGCGCTGGCTATCCGCGCCCGAGCATCTGGTCAACCAGCTGTGCAAGGGTGCGGAAGCCGCTGACCGAAATCCCCTTCACCCCATCCGCGCCCGACGCCGGCACGAAGGCGCGATTGAAGCCCAGTTTCGCCGATTCCCGGAGCCTGAGCGGCGTGTGCGAGACGGGGCGGATCTCGCTCGACAGCGCAATCTCGCCGAACAGTACGACATCGGCGGGCACCGGCCGTTCCGACAAGGCCGACATCAAAGCGGCGGCGACGGCCAGATCGGCAGCCGGATCGGACAGCCGATAGCCGCCCGCGACATTGAGATAGACTTCGCAGGTCGAGAAGCTGAGGCCGCAGCGCGCCTCCAGCACGGCGAGGATCATCGCCAGCCGGCCGCTGTCCCAGCCGACCACCGCGCGCCGGGGCGTTGCCCCGCTCGAAAGCCGCACCACCAGCGCCTGGATCTCGACCAGCACCGGCCGCGTCCCTTCCAGCGCCGGGAAGACGGTGGCGCCCGTCACCGTCTCGTCGCGATTGGTGAGGAACAGGGCGGACGGGTTGGCGACCTCCTCCAGCCCCTCGGCGACCATCGAGAAGACGCCGATCTCGTCGGTGCCGCCAAAGCGATTCTTGATCGCGCGCAGGATGCGATATTGGTGGCTGCGCTCACCCTCGAACGCCAGCACCGTGTCGACCATATGTTCCAGCACGCGCGGGCCGGCGATGCTGCCATCCTTGGTGACATGGCCGACCAGGATCAGGGCGGTGCCGCGCTGCTTGGCGAATTTGATCAGTTCCTGGCTCGACGCGCGCACCTGGCTGACGGTGCCGGGCGCGCCCTCGATCAGGTCGCTGTGCATGGTCTGGATCGAATCGATGATGAGCAATGCGGGCGGCACGCCCTCGCTCAGCGTCGTCAGGATATCGCGCACCGATGTCGCGCTCGCCAGTTGCACCGGGGCGTTGCCAAGGCCCAGCCGCTGGGCGCGCAGCCGCACCTGGTCCGACGCTTCCTCCCCGCTGATATAGGCGACGGTCAGCCCGCGCGAGGCGACCCGCGCCGCCGCCTGCAGCAACAGGGTCGACTTGCCGATGCCCGGATCGCCGCCGATCAGCGTCGCCGATCCCGGCACGATGCCGCCGCCCAGCGCCCGGTCGAACTCGGCGATGCCGGTGCTGGTGCGCGAGGGCAGCTCCACCTTGCTGTCGAGGCCGATGAGCGTGATCGCCCGGCCGCCGCCCTGCAGGTCATGCTTGGCGGAAAAGACGGTCTCGGCCGCTTCCTCGACGATGCTGTTCCATTCGCCACAGTCATCGCATTGCCCCTGCCACCGGCCGGAAACAGTGCCGCATTGCTGACAGACGAATTTGCGCTTTGCCTTGGCCATCGCCCACGCATAACAGAACATAAAAGGAACACAAACGCGATCTTGCATCGAGGCTGGAAACCCCCGCGCCGCTGGCGCATTGAAGCAGCATGTCCGCCACGATCCGCGTCGCCAGCTATAATATCCGCAAGGCCATCGGTACCGACCGCCGCCGCTCGCCCGAGCGGGTGATCGACGTGCTGAACGAGGTGGATGCCGACATCATCGCGCTGCAGGAGGCCGACCGGCGTTTCGGCATACGCTATGCCGCGATCCCGCCGCTGCTGCTCGACCGCCAGAGCGGCTACAAGCCGGTGCCGCTCAATGTCCAGACCGACAGCATGGGCTGGCACGGCAATGCCATCATCGTCCGCAAGGAAGCGGAGGTCGCCGCCTATGACGTGCTGCACCTCCCTTGCCTGGAACCGCGCGGCGCGACCATGGCGGAGGTCGCGATCAAGGGCGCGACCCTGCGCGTATTCGGCATGCATCTCGACCTGTCGGGCCTGTGGCGGCGCAAGCAGGCGGCGGCGGTGATCCATGCCGCGGCACAGGGCCATGCGCTGCCGACGGTATTGATGGGCGATCTCAACGAATGGAGCGCCGAACGCGGTTGCCTGGCCGACTTTGCCCGCCATTACAGCTTCGCGCCCTGCGGCCGTAGCTTCCACGCCCGCCGCCCGGTCGCCCGGCTCGACCGGATCATGCATTGCGGCCGCATCCGCCTGGTCGACAGCGGCGTCCACGAAAGCGCCGCCGCGCGCAAGGCGTCGGACCATCTGCCGATCTGGGCGGAGTTCAAGCTGGGGTGAATGCGGGCGCGTGTTGGGGGGGACGGCAGAGGGCCTGGAAGCGACCAGAAGCGACTGTAAATTCCTCCCCTGCAAGGTTCGGCAGAGGCACGCGACTCTGCCGAAGGGGACCACGAAGTGGTGGAGGGGTGTCACGCTATCGAGAGGGGGATACCCCTCCGTCTAGCCTTCGGCCAGCCACCTCCTCTTGCAGGGGAGGATGGTCTAAAAACGACCAGAAGCGGCCCACCCCATCATCGTCTCCCTGAACTTGTTTCAGGGTCCATTCCTCCCAATAGACCAATGGCTTTTTAGGCTTGATAGATGCTGAAACAAGTTCAGCATGACGTAGGTGGGATGGCAGCTTCCCACCCCATTTTGTCATTCCCGCGCAGGCGGGAATCCATCCCCTGACCTTGCATCTGGTCCGACGCTGTGGAGATGGATCCCCGCCTGCGCGGGGATGACGGTGGAAAACAGGCCGTTGCTTAGCCACCCACCCCGCCATCCCCCCTTCCCGCTTTCGGACAGGGGGTGGGACATTCCGCCTCTCGACAAGGCGGCCTGGCTTTGCGATCCCTATCCCCATGAGGGAGAAGGAATTACGCCTCGCGCTCGTCTGTTATGGCGGGATCAGCCTGGCCGTCTACATGCACGGCATCACCAAGGAAATCTGGCACCTGACGCGGGCAAGCCGGGCCTTTCATGACGGCACCGCGCCGCAGGGGGCGAGCGAGGCGGTCTATCATCGGCTGCTCGCCGATATCGAGGCAGCGAGCGGCACGCGGCTGCGCATCCTGCCCGACATCATCGCCGGCGCCAGCGCGGGCGGGATCAACGGCATCTTTCTTGCCCAGGCGATCGAGACCGGCCAGTCGCTGGAGCCACTCACTGCGCTGTGGCTCGACAATGCCGATGTCGACGAACTGCTCGATCCCGATGCCCGCCCCGCCCGCGCGCTGACCAAATTCTGGGCGACGCCGCTGGTATGGATGGCCGCGCGCCGCCCCGGCGACGCGGTCGAGCGCACGGTGGCGCCCGACACGCGCGAAGAGGTGCGGATGAAATTATCGCGCTTCATCCGCTCGCGCTGGTTCGAGCCGCCCTTTGGCGGGGAAATATTCTCGACCATGCTGCTCGACGCGTTCGACGCGATGGCGGCGACGCCGGCCGGCCCGTCGCTGCTGCCCGACGGCCATCCGCTCGACCTGTTCGTCACCGTCACCGATTTCGACGGCCATGTGCAGAGCCTGAGCCTCAACAGCCCGCCCCAGGTGATCGAGACCGAACATCGGCTGTCGATCGGCTTTCGCGGCCGGGGCGGCAGTGCCAGCGGCTTTGCCGATCCGGCCGAACTGGTCTTTGCCGCGCGCGCCACCGCCAGCTTCCCCGGCGCCTTCCCGCCCTTCACCGTGCGCGAGCTCGACCGGGTATTGAAGCGCCGCCACCGCGCCTGGCCCAGCCGCGACGCCTTTCTGGCGCGCGTTCTGCCCCGCCGGGCAGCACGGGACGAGGCGGAGGACGCGGTGCTGATCGACGGATCGGTGCTGGCCAACGCCCCCTTTGCCCAGGCGATCGGCGCGCTCAAGAACCGGCCGTCGCGGCGCGAGGTCGATCGCCGTTTCGTCTATATCGATCCCAAGCCCGGCCACCGGTCGATCCACCTCAACCGCGAGGGCGAGGAGGAAGCAGCGCCGATCGGCGAGAATGCGCCGCTGCCCGGCTTTTTCCGCACCATCTTCGGCGCGCTGTCGGACATTCCGCGCGAACAGCCGATCCGCGACAATCTGGAGGCGATCGACCGCCATTCCGCCCGCATCCGCCGCATGGGCCGGATCATCCAGGCGCTGCGCCCCGGTATCGAGGCGGAGGTGGAGGGCGCGATCGGCCGCATGCTCTTCCTCGACCGGCCGACGCCGGCGCGCCTGTCGGCCTGGCGCGGCAAGGCGCAGCAGCGTGCCGCCGCATCGGCCGGATTCGCCTTCCCTGCCTATGCCCATCTCAAACTGTCGGGCATCGTCGAGGATCTGGCCGCGCGCCTGTTCCAGCTGAGCGGCGAGGATGCGCCGATGATGCGCGAAGCCTATCGCCAGGCGATCTGGAGGCAGGTGCGCGCGATCGGCGCCGACCAGTTGACCGAGGATGCCGGCTCCGCCGCCGCGCCCGTCCTGTTCTTCCGCACCCATGACCTGGCCTTCCGCATCCGCCGCCTGCGTTTCCTGGCCCGGCGGCTGGCCGAGACGCTGGAACTGGAGGCCGATGCCGACAGCGAAGCGGTGCAGGCGATGCACGACGCCATCTATCGCGCGCTCGCCCTCTATACCGAATGCGAGGGCAATGATTTCTACAATGACCATGTCCGCGCCGCCGCGGCGCAGGTGCCGACCGACGCCGGTGCCGCGCTGGAGGCGATGGCGCAGGCGCGTGACCTGCGTGCCCGCGACGAAGCCGCCGACATGCTGCTGGCCGAGGCGCTCGCCAACCTGCCCAAGGCGGGGCGCCGCACCATGTTGCTGGCCTATCTCGGCTTCCCCTTCTCCGACATCGCGACCTTACCGTTGCTTCAGGGTGACGCTGTCGATGAATATGATCCGATCAAGGTCGACCGGATTTCGCCCGAAGATTGCACCGCCATCCGCGCCGGCGGCGCCAACGCCACGCTAAAAGGCATAGAATTCAACAATTTTGGTGCCTTCTTCAGCCGGGTTTATCGGGAGAATGACTATCTGTGGGGCAGGCTCCATGGGGTGGAGCGCCTGCTGGATATCGTAATTTCCGCAATTCCTGCCCCAACCCGTCTTCCCGAAGGGGCGTTGCGCAACTATAGGCGGGCGGCGTTTCTGGCGATCCTCGACGAGGAAGAGTCGCGCTTGCCGCATGTTGCGGATCTGATCGCCGGACTGCGGGAGGAAATCGGGTGAAGGGGCGTTTGAAGCTGTTTCCGATGATGCTGGCGCTGGTGCTCGTCACCGGCTGCAAGGGCTCGTCCGATGACAGCGCACAGGCCGCCCCGGCCAGCACGCCGCAGCAGGTGGCCGTTGCCGTCATCCAGCCCGATCCGCCGCCGCCCGCGCCCCCCGCCGTCCTGCCCTCGCGCCCGGCGCCGATCGTCACCGTCGGCCCGCCCGGCCCGACCAATTCGCTCGACCTGCCGCCGTCGAGCAATGCGGCCCAGCCCGCCCCCTTCCCGCGCGAAGTCACCGCCTTCATGGTCGATCGCGACAGCTGCGACCATTTCCGCGGCGAGGAACCCTATGATGCGGAACGGCGCGCCTATATCGAGGAAAGCGTCGCCGAACTCTGCTCCGGCACCGACGCGAAGCTGGCCTTGCTGCGCAAGCGCTACGAAAAGATGCCGGACGTCATCAGCGCGCTGAGCAGCTATGACGCCCGGATCGAGGGCGAGGAACCCTGAGGCCGCCTCGCCCGCACTAGCGCCATCCGGTCAGGCGGCGACCGCCAGACAGGCTTCCCTGATGTCGCGGGCCAGTTCGTCGACCCGCTCCACCTGCGCATCCCAGGCAAACATGAATCGCGCGCCGCCGCCGATGAAGGTGTAGAAGCGCCAGCCGCGCGCGCGCAGCGCGTCCAGCACTGGCGCGGGGGCCGACAGGAACAGCGCATTGGCCTCCACCGGGAAGATCGGGCTGACATCGGGCAGGTCGGCGATCGCCGCCGCCAGCCGGCGCGCGCAATCATTGCCATGGCGGGCGTTGCGCAGCCAGGCGCCGCTTTCCAGCAGGCCGATCCACGGCGCCGACAGGAAGCGCATCTTCGACGCCAGTTGTCCCGCCTGCTTGCAGCGATAGTCGAAATCCTGCGCCAGCGCGCGATCGAAGAAGATCACCGCCTCGCCCACGGCCATGCCATTCTTGGTGCCGCCAAAGCAGAGCATGTCGACGCCCGCCTTCCAGCTGATCTCCGCCGGATCGCAGCCGAGGCTGGCGCAGGCATGGGCGAAGCGCGCGCCGTCCATATGCAGTTTCAGCCCCAGTTCGCGGCACACGGCAGAAATCGCGCGCACTTCCTCGACAGTGTAGACAAGGCCGGTCTCGGTCGGCTGGGTGATGGTGACGACGCGCGGCTTGGGAAAATGGATGTCGGACCGGCTGGTCGCGAGTTGGCGGATCGCGTCGGGCGTCAGCTTGCCGTCGGCCGAGGGCGCGGCAAGCAGCTTCGACCCGTTGGAGAAGAATTCGGGCGCGCCGCATTCGTCGGTCTCGACATGGGCGGCCGCCGAACAGATCACGCTATGATAGGATTGGCACAGCGCCGCGAGCGCCAGCGAATTGGCGGCCGTGCCGTTAAAGACGAAGAACACCTCCGCATCGCCGCCGAACAGGGTGCGGAAATTGTCGGCCGCGCGCTGCGTCCATTCATCCTCGCCATAGGCCGTTGCCGATCCGCTGTTCGCCGCGAGCATCGCTTCGAGCGCCTCGGGGCAGGCCCCGGCATAATTGTCGCTGGCAAATTGCTGTGTGGATATGGGCACGTCATGCTTCCGTCTGCTGGTGTGTGACCAAGCATCGGATCAACGTCGTCGTGGCTGCATGTCCCGTTGGATTGCCGGTCCGGCCACATCCCCCTCTTTCGAAAGGCACCACCTTGCTCGGGGAGCAGGTTGGTGTCGGACGTTGGCCCGACTCTTGATGTTGCCGGGGCGATTATCGGCCGGGCGATGCCGCGTCAAGCATCAGCGCAGCAGCGCCTCTATCCCCTTCGCCAGATCGACGTCTCGCTGCGACAGACCGCCGGCATCATGGGTGGTGAGCGTGATTTCGACCCGATTATAGACGTTCGACCATTCGGGATGATGGTCCGCCTTTTCCGCCAGCAGCGCGACGCGCGTCATGAAGCCGAAGGCGGCGACGAAGTCGGGAAAGGTGAAGCTGCGCGCAATCCCGTCCGGTTCGGCGACCGCCGTCCATTCGGGCAAATCCGCCAGCGCGATCGCCCGTTCCGTTTCGTTCAGTCTGGCAAGCATTTCTCTATCCTGCGTTATTTCTTTCGCCTATGTGACAGCCATGCCTGACACTGGTCAATCGTTCCGCTTCGCCCCTACCCCACAGGAAATCGAGACACTCGCGCTGGAGGCCCTGAGCCGCCTGCCCGAGCCCTTCCGTTCCTATCTCTCCAATGTCGTGATGCTGGTGGAGGATTTTGCCGACGCCGATATCCTGAAGGAGATGGAGATTGACGACCCGTTCGGCCTGACCGGCCTCTATAGCGGCCGTCCCTTCGGGCAGGAGGCGCAGACCGGCGACCTGCCGCCGACCGTGCATCTTTTCCGCCGCCCGCTGCTCGACGAATGGGTCGAAACCGGCGTGCCGCTCGAAGCGCTCATCACCCATGTCGTGGTGCATGAGGTCGGCCATCATTTCGGCCTGTCGGACATCGACATGCATGTGCTGGAGGATATGGTCGCCCCATGAGCGGCGCGGCGCTGCGCCTGTCGGGCCTGGCCTGTCTGCGCGGCGGACGCCTGCTCTTTGCCGGCGTCGACCTGGTGCTGGCGGCCGGCGGCAGCGCCTTGCTGCACGGCGCCAACGGCATCGGCAAGTCGAGCCTGCTGCGCCAGTGCGCCGGACTGCTGCCCGCCTACGCCGGAACCATCGACCGCCAGGGCGGCGTCGCGCTGGCCGACGAGCGGCTGGCGCTCGACATGGAATTGCCGCTCCACCGCGCACTCGGCTTCTGGGCACGGCTCGATCGGGTGGATGCGGCCGCGCTCGACCGCGCGCTCCACGCCATGGCGCTCGCCCCCTTGCGCGACGTGCCGGTGCGCATGCTTTCCACCGGCCAGCGCAAGCGCGCCATGCTCGCCCGCGTGATCGCCAGCGGCGCGGATATCTGGCTGCTCGACGAACCGGCCAATGGCCTGGACGATGCGTCGGTCGCGCTGCTTGGCGCCGCGGTGGCCGATCATCTGGCGACGGGCGGCATCGTCGTCGCCGCCTCGCACCAACCTTTGCCGCTGACCGATCCGGTGCGGATCGCCATGGCTGCCCATGTGCCCGACCCGGCGCAGGAGGCGTCATGCGACTGATCGCCCTGCTCGTCGCCCGCGACCTGGGACAGGCCTGGCGCTCGGCCGGACTGTGGCTACCGGTCGCCTTCCTGCTGCTGGTCGCCAGCCTCTATCCCTTTGCGGTCGGACCCGACGCCGCCCTGCTCGCCCGCACCGGTGGCGGCATGCTGTGGATCGCGGCGCTGCTCGCCAGCCTGCTGCCGGTTGATCGGCTGGTCGCGCCCGATCGCGACGCCGGCATCCTGGACCAGATCGCGCTGCGCGGCATCAGCGAGGAGATGGTGGTGATCGCCCGGCTGATCGCCCATTGGCTGGGTTTCGGCCCACCGCTGATGATCGCTGCCCTGCCCGCCGCCGCGCTGCTGAAGCTGGATGGCGCGACGATCCTGACGCTGGAGGCCGGGCTGCTGATCGGCACGCCCGCGCTGGCCGCGCTCGGCCTGCTGGTGGCGACGCTGACCACCGGACTGCGCTCGTCGGGCGCGCTGGCGGGCCTGCTCGCCCTGCCGCTGGCGGTGCCGCTGCTGATCTTTGGCGCGGGCACTTTGGGCGATGGCAGCGGCGCCGCGTTCAAGTTCCTCGGCGCCGCCTCGCTGCTGCTGGTCGCGATCACGCCGATCGCGGGTGGCGCGGCGATCCGCGCGGGCCGGGAATGAGGTTTGTGCAACGCGCAAGGCGTTGACATTGGCGGGCCGCAATGGTCCCATGCTGCATCGCAACAAACTCCGACAGCGGGCCATGCCCGCCAAGCGCGAGGTACCCGATGCCCGATCCGACTGCCGAGCCGCAAAGCCGCCTGATCGACCTGGCCCTGCAGGGCGGCGGCGCCCATGGCGCCTTCACCTGGGGCGTGCTCGACCGCTTGCTGGAGGAACCCTGGCTGCGGATCGACGGCATATCGGGCACGTCGGCCGGGGCGATGAACGCGGCCGTGCTGGCCAGCGGCTATGCCCATGGCGGCGCGCCGGGCGCCCGCCGCGCCCTCACCCGCTTCTGGAGCAAGGTGTCGGACGGGGCGATGTTCAGCCCGTTCCGCCGCAGCCCGCTCGACATAGCGCTCGGCCGCTGGACGCTCGATTATTCGCCGCTCTATGTCGGCATGGACCTGATGGCGCGGCTCTGCTCGCCCTATGATCTCAATCCGGGCGGCTTCAATCCGCTGACCGACATCCTCAACGAATGCGTCGATTTCGATCATCTCGCCGCCAGCCCGATCCGCCTGTTCATCACCGCGACCAGCGTGCGCACCGGCCAGGCCCGCGTGTTCCGCAATGCGGAGATCACCCCCGACGTGCTGCTCGCCTCCGCCTGCCTGCCGACCATGTTCCACGCGGTCGAGATCGATGGCGAGGCCTATTGGGACGGCGGCTATTCGGGCAATCCGACGCTGACGCCGCTGGTGCGCGACTGCGATTCGGACGACACCATCCTGATCCAGGTGAACCCGGTCGAGCGCGCCACCGACCTCTACGCCGCGCGCGACATTGCCAGCCGGTTGAACGAGATTTCCTTCAACGCCGTGCTGTTGCAGGAAATCCGGATGATGGCGCTGCTGCGCCAGGTTGCCGACCCCGGCCATGGCGAGGGCGAGAAATGGGCGAAGATGCGCATCCACCGCATCGCCAGCGCCGACATGCTGCAATTCGGCCATTCGTCCAAGCTGAACGCCGAATGGGCGTTCCTGTGGAAGCTCAAGAAGATCGGGCGCAAGGCTGCGGACGATTTCCTGAAGGAGCATGGCCAGGCGATCGGCCGGGACTCGACGCTCGATATCGACGCGCTGCTCGCCCATGTCTGAGGCATTGAGCTTCCTAGGCATATTGGTCGCGCTCGGCGCGCTGATCGCCATGGCCTATCGCGGCTGGAGCGTCCTGTTCCTCGCCCCGGCGCTGGCGATGATCGCCGCCAGCTTTTCGGGCTATCCGATGCTGGCGAGCTGGACCCAGATCTTCATGGTCGCCGCCGCCGGCTTCCTCGCCCAGTTTTTCCCGCTCTTCCTGCTCGGCGCGATCTTCGCCAAGCTGATGAACGACAGCGGATCGGTGCGCACCATTGCCGATGCCATGATCGGCTGGCTGGGGTCCGGCCGCGCGATCATGGCGGTGGTGCTGGCCGGCGCGATCCTGACCTATGGCGGGGTCAGCCTGTTCGTCGCCTTCTTCGTGCTGGTACCGATGGCGCAGGCGCTGTTCCGCGCCGGCAACATCCCCCGGCGGCTGGTGCCCGCGACCATCATCCTTGGCACATCGACCTTCACCATGACCGCCCTGCCCGGCACGCCGGCTATCCAGAATGTCATTCCCATGCCCTTCTTCGGCACCTCCATCTATGCCGCGCCGGGCCTGGGCCTGATCGCCGCGATCATCATGCTGGCGGTGGGCCTGGGCTGGCTGTTGCGGGCACAGGCAGCGGCCGCCGCCCGGCAGGAGGGCTATGACCCGAGCCTCTCCCCCGCCGCGCCGGTCGACAGCGCGCGGATGCGCGAGCATACGACGACGGCCTCCACCTTCGACCCCGCAGAGATGGACAAAGGGGCACCCACCGACGACCGCCCCTCGCTCGCCATCGCCTTCCTGCCGATCGGGGTGATGATCGGTTGCAACCTCGTCCTCTCGCTCTGGCTGTTCCCGACCTGGGACGCGCCCTTCCTGGCGGAGCCTTTATGGGGCAGCACCAGCCTGGGCGCGGTTGCGGGCATATGGTCGGTGACGGCGGCGCTGATGATCGCCACGCTCGCCATCATCCTGTGCAACCGGGGCCGCCTGACCAGCCTGCGCGACAGCATCGATTCGGGCGCCAACGCCGCCGTGCTGCCGATCATCAGCGTGGCGAGCCTGGTCGGCTTCGGCGCGGTGATCGCCGCGCTGCCCGCCTTCCACATGATCCGCGACTGGGTGCTGGGCATCGGCGGCGGGCCGCTGGTGTCGCTGGCGGTGGCGACCAACCTGCTCGCCGCGCTCACCGGATCGGCATCGGGCGGGCTCACCATCGCGCTGGAGGCGCTGGGGCCGACCTATATGGAGATTGCGGCGCAGACCGGCACCGATCCCGCCATCATGCACCGGGTCGCGGTGATCGGGTCCGGCACGCTCGACATATTGCCGCATAATGGCGCGATCGTCACCCTGCTGGCGCTGAGCGGCGTTACCCACCGCGAATCCTATCTGGATATCGCCATGGCCGGCATCGTCAGCTCGCTTGCGGCACTGGTCGCCGTCATCCTGATCGGGTCGACGATGGGCAGCTTCTGATCCCTTCGCCCCTTGGCCGGGTCGACAGGCGCGCGCGCATCGGCCATGGGCTGCGCCATGTTCGGTATTATCGCATCCCTGTTGTTCGTCCTGATCTGGTCCACCGGCTTCATCGTCGCCCGCGCGATGGTGCCCCATGGCGCGCCCGAGCTGATCCTGGCCGCGCGCCTGTGCCTGACCGCATTGCTGCTGGGTGCGCTGGCGCTGCATGGGCGTCAGCCCTGGCCGCGCGGCCGGCGATTGGGGCTGCATCTGGCGGCTGGCGCGATGCTGCACGGCCTTTACCTCACGCTCAGCTGGTGGGCGGTCAGCCATGGCATGCCGGCCGGCATCATGTCGCTGCTGGGCGCGACACAGCCGCTGATGGTGGCGGTCGCCAGCGTCGCGATCCTGGGCGAGCGCTTGCCCGCGCGCGCCTGGAGCGGCCTTGCCATCGCCATCCTGGGTGTCGGCTGCGTGCTGATGCCGGCGATCGCCAAGTCGGGCGCGGGCGCGATCACGCTCATTCCCGCGATCGGCGGCATCGTCGCGGTGCTGGCGATGACCGGCGGCACGCTAATCCAGCGCGGCACGATCGGCGGCGATCCGATCTGGGTGTCGGGCGCGGTGCAGAATGCCGGCGGCGCGCTGGTGGCGATCGCCGCCACCCTGATCGTGGGCGAATGGCGCTGGGACAATAGCCCAATGATGTGGATCGGCCTCAGTTGGTCGGTGCTCGGCCTGTCGGCGGCCGGCCTGTCGCTGCTGGTCTGGCTGGTGCGGACCCAAGGACCGACGCGCATGTCGATGCTGTTGCTGCTGGTGCCGCCGCTCGCCGCGGTCGAGGCCTGGCTGCTGTTCGGCGAGAAGCTCGGCCCGGTGCAGATCGCCGGCTTCGCGCTGGCGTTGGGCGGCGTGCTGCTGGGCCGGTCGCAGCCCAAGCGGACCGAGGTGGTGGAGCCAGCCTGAACCGCCACCGCGCCGTCACAGGTTCGTCACATCCTGCAACATGGCGGTCATGATCGCGCGCTAGGGCGGGTCATGAGCAAATCCGGCCGCACCCCGCCGCTTCCGTCGCTCCTGTCGCAGGCGGCGGACATGCAGATGCAGATGACCCTACGCCAGGTCGGCTTTAACGCACCGTCCGCCAATGCCGTGCCCCATGTGCCGCTCAAGCCTGCGCCCGCGCCGCGCGACGACAGCGCGCTCGCGCTCAAGCGGCGCGACTGGCTGCTGAATGTCATGGAGCAGCAGCGCGCCCTGTCGCCCTATGCCTCCGGCCTGCTGACCGCCGACGCGCTGTCGGGCGAGGATTTCCTCCACAATTTCTACGCGCCCGGCCGGCCGGTCCTGATCAAGGGGGCGATGGAGGGCTGGCCCGCCCGCGCGAAATGGACGCCGGACTATCTGGCCGATGCCATTGGCGCGGCGGAAATCGAATATCAGGGCAGCCGCGCACAGGCCGCCGACTATGAGCTGGCCAAGGACCGGCACAAGCGCCGCGCGCCCTTTCGCCAGTTCATCGATCTGGTGCGCGATGGCGGCAATGACGCCTATCTGACCGCCTATAACAGCGCGGCCAATGGCCCGGCCCTCGCCCCGCTACAGGCCGACCTTGGCCATCCCGACGCCTATCTGGCGCCGACGCCCGGCATGCTCTGGATCGGCGGCGCGGGCGCCTTCACCCCGCTCCATTTCGACCTCACCAACAATCTGCTGGCACAGGTGACCGGCACCAAGCATGTCATCCTGGTGCCGCCGTCACAGACCCATCGGCTGGCGCATAACCGCCATGTCTTCAGCGATGTCGGCGACCTGACCGACCCGGCGCGGCTCGCCCGCTATCCGCGCGCCCGCGACCTGCTGCGCTACGAAGTGCGCATGACGCCGGGCGACCTGCTCTTCATCCCGATCGGCTGGTGGCATCAGGTCCGGTCGGAAAGCTTCTCGACCATGCTGACCTACACGCATTTCCACTGGCCCAATGCGGGCCATGAAAATTATCCGAAGGATTAAAGCCTCTTATCCTTCCCGCAGCCGCTCATGATGGCGGATCACTTCATCGATGATGAAGCGCAGGAACTTCTCGGTGAAGTCGGGGTCGAGATTGGCGTCGAGCGCGAGCTGGCGCAGGCGCGAAATCTGGCGTTCCTCGCGGCCCGGATCGGCCGGCGGCAGATCGTGGGTCGCCTTATATTCGCCCACCGCCTGGGTGACCTTGAACCGTTCCGCCAGCATGAAGACAAGCGCCGCGTCGATATTGTCGATGCTCTCGCGATAGCGCTTCAAAGTCTCGTCCACCTGGCATTCTCCACAGCGGCACCGCGGCGGGAAAAGGCGTGGCTTTTCCGTTACTGCGATGCGTCAATCAATCGTCCGGCGCGCTTTTTGCGCCATTGCGCCGCGCAGGCAAGCTATTCCCGCTTGCCATCTGCTTTTTGCCCCGCCAGAGGACGCTTGTCATGACTGCATCCTCCCCCGGCAACGTCCACCCGATCGGCCGCACCAGCGCCCCTTCGCTCGCTCCCATCATGGCGCTCGTCGCCGATGGCATGAACCAGGTGAACAGCGTGATCCTGGACCGGATGCAGTCGCGCATCCCGCTGATCCCGGAACTGGCCGGTCATTTGATCGCCGGCGGCGGCAAGCGGCTGCGGCCGATGCTGACACTCGCCTGCGCCGACCTGGTCGGCTATGCCGGATCGCGCCATTACAAGCTGGCCGCATCGGTCGAGTTCATCCACACTGCCACGCTGCTGCATGACGATGTCGTCGACGGATCGGGCCTGCGCCGCGGCCGCAAGACCGCCAACATCATCTGGGGCAACAGCGCCTCCGTGCTGGTCGGCGACTTCCTCTTCTCCCGCTCGTTCGAGCTGATGGTCGAGGCCGAGTCGCTCAAGGTGCTCAAGATCCTGTCGGGCGCATCGGCGATCATCGCCGAGGGCGAGGTCAACCAGCTGACCGCCCAGCGCAAGATCGACACCAGCGAAGAACAATATCTCGACATCATCGGCGCCAAGACCGCCGCCCTGTTCGCCGCCGCCTGCCGCATTTCCGCCGTGGTCGCCGACCGCAGCGAAGCGGAAGAGCATGCGCTCGACGTCTATGGCCGCAACCTTGGCATCGCCTTCCAGCTGATCGACGACGCGATCGACTATGAATCGGACGGCGCGACCATGGGCAAGGATGCCGGCGACGATTTCCGCGACGGCAAGGTCACCTTGCCGGTGATCCTGGCCTATGCGCGCGGGTCGGACGAGGACAAGGCCTTCTGGAAGGCCGCGATCTCGGGCCATCGCATCAGCGACGAGGATCTGGCCCACGCCACGCAGCTGCTGCGCCAGACCGGCGCAATCGCCGACACGCTGGCCCGCGCCCGCCATTATGGCCAGCGCGCGATCGATGCGCTGGGCATGTTCGATGCCGGCAAGGCCAAAGCGGCCCTTACCGAAGCGGTCGAATTCGCGATAGCACGGGCGTATTGAAGCATTTTCAAAGCGGACGGAGGTCCGCTGACTCGGAAAATGCGGCAGACCATAAGTTGAGGAGACTGGCACTTCTGCTCGTTTCCCCTTCCAATATCCGTTCGCCCTGAGCGAAGTCGAAGGGCAAAACTGAGCCGCAGGCGAAGTTCCTTCGCTTCGCTCTGGTGCGGGCTTCGACTTCGCTCAGCCCGAACGGGGTAAATATCATGATCCTGTCCCCCGAAACCATCGCCTTCCTCATGGCCGCCGCCTTCATGGCCGGCTGCATCGACGCGATGGCGGGCGGGGGCGGCCTCATTGCCCTGCCCGCGCTGCTCGCCGCCGGCGTGCCGCCGGTGCCGGCGGTCGCGACCAACAAGTTGCAGAGCTGCCTGGGCACCTTCGGCGCCTGCGTCGCCTATGCCCGGCGCGGCCATATGGATCTTGCGACCTACAAGGGGCCGGTGATCGCCGCCTTCATCGGGTCGATCGGCGGCGCTTGGCTGCTGCAACGGGTCGATCCGTCGATCCTGGCCGGGCTGATGCCTGCGCTGCTGATCGCGATGGCCGCCTATTTCACCTTCTCGCCCAAGCTCAGCGATGCCGATCGCCATGCCCGCGTCGGCATGTGGGGCCTGTCCGGCATGATCGGCGTGGTCGGCTTCTATGACGGCTTCTTCGGCCCCGGCGCCGGCGCCTTTTACACCACCATCTTCATCGCGCTGGGCGGCCTGTCGCTGCTGCGCGCCACCGCCCAGACCAAGGCGGCCAATTTCGCCTCCAATGTCGCGGGATTGCTGACCATGGTCGCGGGTGGCCATGTCATCTGGATCGCCGGCCTCGCCATGGCGGTCGGATCGATCACCGGCGGCCAGATCGGATCGCACCTCGCCATGCGGTTCGGCTCGAAGCTGATCAAGCCGCTGCTCATCATCATGTCGCTGGCGCTGACGACCAAGATGCTGCTCGATCCGAAGAACCCGATCCACATCTATCTGTTCGGCTAGGCGTCCGCCCCTTCTCCGGGCATCGGGGATGTTCCCGCCGCTTCTCGGGATTATCCCCATGCAGCGTCGCGGCCCGCCCGCCATTAGCCTTCCGCCGATCCATAATGGTCGGAGACTCGGCATGGCGACGAAGAAACCCAATATCCTGGTCATCTGGGGTGACGATATCGGCTGGCAGAATGTCAGTGCCTATGGCCTGGGCACGATGGGCTATACCACGCCCAATATCGACAGCATCGGCTATGGCGGCATCCGCTTTACCGATCATTATGCGCAGCAGTCCTGCACCGCCGGCCGCGCCGCCTTCATCACCGGCCAATATCCGATCCGCTCGGGCATGGTGACGGTGGGCCAGCCCGGCGATCTGCTCGGGCTCCAGCCGGCCTCCCCCTGCCTCGCCGAAGTCATGAAAGGCGCGGGCTATCGCACCGGCCATTTCGGCAAGAGCCATCTGGGCGATCGCAACGAGCATCTGCCGACCAACCATGGTTTCGACGAGTTTTTCGGCAATCTCTACCATCTCAACGTGTCGGAAGAGGAAGAGCAGCGCGATTACCAGAATTTCGCCAAGGCCCATTCGGGCAGCGTCGAAGCCTATATGAAGAAATTCGGGCCGCGCGGCGTGATCCACAGCTGGGCCACCGATGTCGATGATCCGACCGAGGATCCGCGCTACGGCAAGGTCGGCAAGCAGAAGATCGTCGACACCGGCCCGCTGCACCAGGAACGGATGCACGAGGTGGACGAAAAGGAATTCATCCCGCCCGCGCTGGAGTTCATGCAGAAGGCCAAGGATGCCGACGAACCCTTCTTCGTCTGGCTCAACACCAGCCGCATGCACCTCTACACCCGGCTCAACGACAAATGGCGCTATGCGGCGGAGAAATACACGTCGGACGCCGACCTGCACGGCTCGGGCATGCTCCAGCATGACCATGATATCGGCATCGTGCTCGACTGGCTGAAGGAAAGCGGCCTGGAGGAGGATACCATCGTCTGGTATTCGACCGACAATGGCCCGGAACATTCCTCCTGGCCGCATGGCGCGACCACGCCCTGGCGCGGCGAGAAGATGACCACCTATGAAGGCGGCGTCCGTGTCATCTCGATGCTCAAATGGCCCGGCGTGATCGAGCCAATGCAGCTCAAGAACGGTATCCAGTGTCATCAGGACATGTTCACCACCCTCGCCGTCGCCGCCGGCGTGACGGACGTGAACGAGAAGGTTCTCAAGGAGAAGAGCCAATATATCGATGGCGTCAACAACCTCGACTATTGGACGGGCAAGGCCGAGGATTCGGCGCGGAACCATGTGTTCCACTATAACGAATCGAAGCTCACAGCGTTGCGCATGGGGCCGTGGAAATGGCATTTCTCGACCAACGAGGATTATTACGGCACCATGGTCGGCCGCTCCAAGCCGATGGTCTTCAACATCCGCATGGATCCGTTCGAAAGCTATGACAACAGCGACTCCTACGGCCATCTGATCCAGAAGGTGGCGTGGCAAAACGGGCCACTGGGCGAATTGATGAAGGAACATCTGACGACGCTCGCCCAATATCCGCCAGTCCAGGGCGGCAAGAGCTTCGACATGTCCAACGTAGTCGAACAGTTCATGAGCAAGGGCCACGACTGACCGTCGCACGCCAGCGCCGGAATAGACGCAATGCCCGGAGCCGCACGGCTTCGGGCATCGCCGTTTCTGCCCGGCGCGCCTTGCGCTCTGCCTGGATTGGCGCGAGAGGGGGCGGATCATGACCGCCCCCGCCCTGCCGATCCATGCCGTCCTGCCCGACCTGCTCGCTGCCCTGGCGCGCGGCAGCAATGCGGTGCTGGTGGCGCCGCCGGGCGCGGGCAAGACGACGGCGGTGGCCCCCGCCCTGCTCGACCAGCCTTGGTGCGACGGCCAGGTGCTGCTACTCTCCCCCCGCCGCCTCGCCGCCCGCGCCGCAGCCGAGCGCATTGCCGAGATGCTAGGCGAGCAGCCCGGCGGCACGGTCGGCTATGCGACGCGGATGGACAGCAAGGTCAGCGCGAAGACGCGCCTGCTGGTACTGACCGAGGGCATTTTCGTCCGTCGTATCCAGGATGATCCCGAACTGGCCGGCGTGTCGGCCGTGCTGTTCGACGAAGTGCATGAGCGCAGCCTGGACAGCGATTTCGGCCTGGCGCTGGCGCTCGATGCGCAGGCGGCGCTGCGCCCGGACCTGCGTATCCTGCCGATGTCGGCCACGCTCGACGGCGCGCGTTTCTCCACCCTGCTCGATGGCGCGCCCGTCATCGAGAGCGAGGGCAAGATCCAGCCGCTGGAGTTGCGTCCTATCGGCCGCCATACCGAAAAGCGGATCGAGGATGAGATGGCCGCCGCCATCCGCCGCGCGCTGGAGGAAGAAACGCAGGGCGACCTGCTCGCCTTCCTGCCCGGCGTCCGGGAAATCGAGCGCACCGCCGAACGGATCGAGGGTGGCGCGTTCGAGGTCCACATGTTGCACGGCTCGCTCGATCCGGCGGCCCAGCGCGCCGCCATCCGCCCCTCCCGCGAGGGGCGGCGCAAGGTGATCCTTGCCACCTCGATCGCCGAAACCAGCCTGACCATCGATGGCGTGCGCATCGTCGTCGACTCCGGCCTGGCTCGCCGCCCGCGCTATGACCGCGCCGCCGGCGTCACCCGCCTCGTCACAGAGCGCGCCAGCCAGGCATCGGCGACCCAGCGTGCCGGCCGCGCCGCGCGCCAGCGGCCCGGCGTCGCCTATCGCCTGTGGGAAGCGGCGGCGACCGCGGGCATGCCGCCCTTCGATCCGCCCGAAATATTGGAAAGCGACCTGTCCAGCCTGCTACTCGACTGCGCGCTGTGGGGCGTCAGCGATCCGGCCTGCCTGCGCTGGCTCGACGCGCCGCCAGCCGCCGCCGTGGCCGAGGCGCGCAAGCGACTGACCGCCCTGGAGGCGCTCGACGCCGACGGCCGCATCACGGCCCATGGCAAGGCACTCGCCACCCTGCCGCTGGCGCCGCGCATCGCCCATATGCTGGTGCGCGCCGGCGAACGCGGCCTTGCCCGCACTGCCGCCGAGATCGCGGTATTGCTGGGCGAACGCGGCCTGGGCGGGCAGGATACCGACCTCACCCTGCGGCTCCAGCGCTGGCGCCGCGAGGGCGGCAAGCGGGCCGAAGCAGGGCGCGGCCTCGCCAAGCGCTGGGCCAGGCTGGTCGATGGCCGCCCGGCCGCAGAGGGCGGACTGCACGATGTCGGCCTCTGCCTCGCCCTCGCCTTTCCCGATCGCGTCGCCAAGCGCCGGTCGGCCGATGGCGCCGACTGGGCCAGCGTGGGCGGGCGCGGCTTCCGGCTCGATCCGCTCTCGCCATTGGCCAGCGAAGCCTGGCTGGCGGTGGGCGAAGTGCAAGGCAGCGCCGCAGGCGCGCGCATCCTGTCGGCCGCCCCCATCGGCGAGGCGGAGGTGATCGCTTTGTTCGGCGAGCGCATCGCCGAGCATCGCACGGTGAAATTCCGTCCTGCCAATGGCGGGATCGAGGCGCTGCGGGAGCGTCGGCTGGGTGCCGTGCGCCTGTCCTCTGGCTCCGATGACCGGCCCGACCCCGATGCCGTGGTCGCCGCATTGGTCGATGGCGTGCGGCAGGGCGGCCTTGCCCTCCTCCCCTGGTCGGAGGCGGCGCAATCGCTGCGGATGCGGGCGGACTTTGCCGGGATCGAGGCGCTGTCCGACGCGGCGCTAATCGACACGCTGGACGACTGGCTGCCGCCGCTGCTGGCGGGCAAACGCCGCCTGTCCGACATCGACCGGTCGCAGCTTTCGGGCGTCCTAGAAACGCTGATCGGCTGGGACGGCAAGCAGCAGCTCGACCGGCTCGCCCCGCCCGATTTCCGTTCGCCCGCCGGTTCCACCCATGCGATCGACTATGCGGCCGAGGGCGGCCCGCGCGTGGAATTGCGGGTGCAGGCGCTGTTCGGCCTGTCGCAGCATCCGACCGTCGGCAACCAGCGCATCCCGCTGGTCCTCTCGCTGACATCGCCCGCCGGCCGGCCGATCCAGACGACGCGCGACCTGCCCGGCTTCTGGGCCGGCAACTGGCGCGACGTGGCCAAGGAAATGCGCGGCCGCTATCCCCGCCACCCCTGGCCCGACGATCCGGCGAGCGCCAATGCCACATTGCGCACCAAAAATGCGGACGCGCGCCGGAACTCTTGACTTCACGGCGACCGCTGGTGCAACGCACAATGACGATTTTACGGAGTTTCATCGCGATGACCGCGCGCATTTACCAGATCCAGAAGAACGCCCTCCAGTCCGGCAAGGCGCTGACTCACAAGTGGGTGCTGGAATATGCGCCCGCCGAAGCGAAGAAGGCCGATCCGCTGACCGGCTGGGCCGGCTCGGGCGACACCAAGCAGCAGTTGAAGCTCAGCTTCTCCTCGCAGGATGCCGCCGTCGCCTATGCCGAGCGCGAGAAGATCGCCTACACCGTCATCGCGACCCCGCCCAAGACGCTGAAAATTCAGGCCTACGCCGACAATTTCCGCTGATCCTTCAGCCCGTTCGAGGCTGGAATAGCAGAGCGCGGCGCGACACGGCGCGCCGCGAACAAGGCATTTTGCCCCAGATGCTGCCCGATTGACGCCTTATTCGCTTGCCAAAGAGCAAGCCAAGGCGGCAAAAGCCGTGCTTTCATGGAAAGATTGAAGAGATAATGACCGATCGCAGCGAGATTTTCGACAGCGTCGCAGCGCAGATCGCCCCCTTCAACAAGAAGGGCGTCGAACTGACCGAAGCCACCACCTTTGCCGGCGACCTGGAATGGGACAGCCTGACCGTGATGGATTTCGTCGCCGCCATCGAGGACGAGTTCGACATCATCATCACCATGAACATGCAGGCCGAGATCGAGACCGTGGGCCAGCTGCTCGACGCGGTCGCCAAGCTCAAGGCCGCCTGACACTTTAACTACCGTTCGGGCTGAGCGAAGTCGAAGCCCATTGCCGAGCGGAGCCGAGGCTCCATGCTTCGCCTTCGCTCAGCAGCGTCCTTCGACTTCGCTCAGGACGAACGGGTTTGGGATCATTGATATTATGACCGACGCCGCCATCGCCACCGAAACCCGCGATCTCTTCTCCAAGTTCGATCCGCTGATCAACGAGCGCGAGGCGCTGCTGGCGACGGGCGTGCGCGATCCCTATGCGATCGTCATGGACCAGGTGCTCTCGCCCACGCGCGCGATCATCAAGGGCAAGGAAACCATCCTGCTCGGCACCTATAATTATATGGGCATGACCTTCGACCCGGATGTGGTCGAAGCCGGCAAGAAGGCGCTGGACGAGTTCGGCGCCGGCACCACCGGCAGCCGCGTCCTCAACGGCACCTATCAGGGCCACAAGGAAGTCGAGGACGCGCTCAAGGAGTTCTACGGCACGTCGGGCGCCATGGTCTTCTCGACCGGCTATCAGGCTAACCTGGGCATCATCTCCACCCTCGCGGGCAAGGGCGATTATGTCGTGCTCGACGCCGACAGCCATGCCTCCATCTATGACGGCTGCGCGATGGGCAATGCGGAGATCGTCCGCTTCCGCCACAACAGCGTCGAGGATCTGGACAAGCGCCTCGGCCGCCTGCCCGCCGATGCGCTGAAGCTGGTCGTGCTGGAAGGCGTCTATTCGATGCTGGGCGACGTCGCCCCGCTGCCCGAAATGGTCGCCGCCATCCGCAAGCACCCCAATTGCATGATCCTGTGCGACGAGGCCCATGGCATGGGCTTTTTCGGCTCCAACGGCCGTGGCGCATACGAGGAACAGGGCGTCGAGGGCGAGATCGACTTCGTGGTCGGCACCTTCTCCAAGTCGGTCGGCACCGTCGGTGGCTTCTGCGTCTCGAACCATCCCAAGTTCGAAATCCTGCGCCTCGTCTGCCGTCCCTATGTCTTCACCGCATCGCTGCCGCCCAGCGTCGTCGCCACCGCCGCGACCAGCATCCGCAAGCTGATGCACGCCGGCGAGAAGCGCGCCCATCTGTGGAAGAACAGCCAGCGCCTGCACCAGGGCCTGACCGACCTCGGCTTCAAGCTGGGCAGCGCCACGCCGCAATCGGCGATCATCGCCGTCATCCTGACCGACCAGATGCAGGCGGTGGCGATGTGGCAGACGCTGCTGGAGCTGGGCCTCTACGTCAACATGGCGCGCCCGCCGGCAACCCCGGCCGGCACCTTCCTGCTGCGCTGCTCGCTCTGCGCCGAACATAGCGACGAGCAGGTCGAACAGATCATCGCCATGTTCGAAGCCGCCGGCAAGGCCACCGGCGCGATCAACTGATCGCGCTTTTCGACGCTCCGACGATCGACCGGGTATTTCCTGCGATAGAATCTGCTACAGCAGCGGAACCATCTAACCTGCATATTCGCGCGGTTAACATAGTTCGGTTAGTGTAACGGTATATGGCGGAACGCGAAGTGATCGATGAACAGGACCGGGGCTGGCGCGCCGCGGCGCGGCGCTACATGCCCCTGGTCCTTGGCATATTGCTGATCGGATCGCTCGGCGCCCTGCTCTACAGCGCCAGCAGCGCCTCGCGCGATCATCAGCGCGCCCTCGCCGAACAGCAGCGCAGCTGGGAAATCATGGCGCTCGCCCGCGCCTTCGAGGCCAAGACCGCCCGCGCCGAAGTGACGCTGGCCCGCTATGTCATCAGCCTCGACCCCGACACCGGCCGCCTGTTCCAGGACCAGTGGCGTACCGCCGCCAGCCAACTCAAGTCGCTGACCTATGCCACCCGCAAGTCCGACTGGCAGCGCGGCAATGTCCGCGCGCTCCAGGCCGCCTTCGAACAGCGCGGCAAGACGCTGAGCGAAATCGGCCTGCGTACCACCTATGACCAGAAGATGGGCGCGCTGGCGCAATTCCATCAGGCCGGGCGATCGCAGGATATCAAGCGACTGACGGCGCTGATCGACCTGGTGATCCAGGCCGAAAATGCGCGGTTGCGCGAACGCAGCCTGGCCGTCAGCCTGGCGGGCGACCGCACCGAACTGGTCGGCAAGACGTCGCGCATGGTCGGCCTCGCTCTGCTGGTCTGCGTGCTGTTCGCGCTGTGGCTGGTCAATGCGGCCTATACCGAACGGCGCAACGCGCGCCGCATGGCGGAGATGGAGGCCGAACGCGCCGACCGGCTGGAAGAGGCCGTTTCCGCCCGCACCAGCGAATTGTCGGACGCCTATGAGCAGTTGAAGCGCGAATCCGCCGAACGCGCCGCCGCCGAGGATAATCTGCGCCAGATGCAGAAGATGGACGCGGTCGGCCAGTTGACCGGCGGCATCGCCCATGACTTCAACAATATGCTGGCGGTGGTCGTTGGCGGGCTGGAACTGGCCAAGCGCAAGCTGCGGCTGAAACCGGCCGAGGCCGGCCATCATCTCGACAATGCGATGGAGGGCGCCAACCGCGCCGCCGCGCTGACCCGCCGCCTGCTTGCCTTTGCCCGGTCCGAACCGCTGCTGCCCAATGCGGTCGATCCCGACAGCCTGCTGCGCGGCATGGCCGATTTGGTCGATCGCACGATCGGCGACCAGATCATCGTCAGCTTCGCCCACAAGGCGAGCGGCTGGCGCATCTTCGTCGACCAGCATCAGATGGAAAATGCCCTCCTCAACCTGTGCGTCAACGCCCGCGACGCGATGGAAGGCCGGGGCAAGCTGACCATCTCGACCGGCCAGGCCCAGCTTGCCGCGAACCAGATCGGCGAATGCCCGGCCGGCGACTATGTCACCGTCAGCGTCACTGACAATGGCTGCGGCATGACGGCCGAGGTCGCCGCCCGCGTGTTCGAGCCCTTCTTCACCACCAAGCCGGTCGGCAAGGGCACCGGCCTTGGCCTCAGCCAGATTTTCGGCTTCGTGCGCCAGAGCCAGGGCGAAATCCGCATCGAATCCGAACTGGGCACCGGCACCAGCGTCCATATCTATCTGCCGCGCCGCATCCTGACCGAGCAGGAGGCCGCGGCAGAGGTCCCGGCGAGCGAGCAGCTGCACACGCTCCATCCCCCGACCCGCATCCTGGTGGTGGAGGATGATCCGCGCGTGCTGAACCAGACGATGGCGGCGCTGGCCGAACTCGGCCATCTGCCGATCGCCTGCGACCATCCCAGCAAGGCGGCCAAGCTGCTCAGCAACAATGCCGATATCGGCCTGATCATGAGCGACGTGCTGATGCCCGACATGACCGGGCCGGAAATGATCCGCACCCTGCCCGCCCATATGCGCCATCTACCGGTGCTGTTCGTCACCGGCTTCACCGGCGACGCGACCGACAGCGACGATTTCCGGGGGCATGAAGTGCTGCGCAAGCCCTATACGCTCAATGCCCTGGGCCTCGCACTCTCGAACGCGCTCAGCGGATCGAACCACCCAGGAACAGCCGCGGCAGCAGAGTGACCGCGCCCAGCAGCGGCCAGCGCCGCTGCCAGGGCTTGATCTCGATTGCGGTGCCGGCATGGCGGTTGATCTTCCACGCCAGATAATCGATCCCGCCGGCATAGGTGAAGCTCGCCTTGGCGAGGCGCACCACCGAGAGATATTTGCCGCGCCGCTGCAGCCCGCGCCAGACCTTGTCCGCATGGTCGGGTGACGGCGGTAGCCCCTCGGCCAGCGCCGCCGCGCCGAAACGGCGATAGCGATCGGGATCGGCATCGACGATCGAGAGCGAGCGCCCCGTCTTCTCCGCCCGCAATTCGGCGTTATAGGTGAGGGTAAAGCCGGCCTTCCACAGCAGGATCAGGTCATCGCCCTGCCCATCCGCCATCGGCCGGGCGAGCGACAACAGGGTCGGCGCGGCCTGCGCCACCGCCGCCAGTGCGCGCTGGCGCGCCAGATCGTCCGCCGACCACAGCAGCCGGGACGGCTGGGCAAAGCGCGCCCAGACCGAGACATTGTCCGCCTTCATGCTGTTCAGCCGGGCAAAGTCGGCCTCCGACAGCACGGCATATTTGGCGATCAGGCCGCCATGTTCGAACGGAAACACATTGGGCGGGATCGCCCGGTTGGCGCGCGCCAGCCAGCCCTTGCCATAGGCCGCCTCATAATCGGAGACGATCAGGTAGAAATCGAGCATGAGCCCGTCGAGGTTGGCCTCGCGCAGGCAGGAGCCGTAGAAGAGCACCGCCCGCGCCGCGCCGGGATATTTCGCCGCCAGCGCCCCCGCCATGGCGGCCGCGCGCGGATCGGCCGGCGCGGACAGTTCGGCAGCGACGAGCGAGAACAGGCTGTTGGTCATCGCCAAGCGCTTTAGAGCCTGATTCCGCCGGGTGGAAGCATCTTGCGCGGATCATGCGCGCACGACCATCAGCGCCCTATCCCCGACGATAGACCAGCATCAGATTATTGGCCGGCATCGCCACCCGCCGGGTGCGTTCCAACCCGACATCGGCCGCCGCACGGTCGACATCGGTCAAGGTCCGCAGGCCCCATTGCGGGTTGCGATCCTTCAGCGACAGGTCGAACGCCAGATTGGAGGAGGCGGTCGGCACATCATCCTCGACATAGGGGCCATAGAGGATCAGCGGCGCGCCCGGCGCCAGCAATTGCGCGCCACGCGCCAGCAGCCCCAGCGTAGCGCCCCAGGGGCTGATATGCACCATGTTGATGCACAGGATCGCGTCGGCCGCATCGATCGGCCAGTCGGCGCCCGCCGCGTCGATCAGCAGCGGCGTGCGCAGATTGGGCAGATTGGCGTCGCCGCGCAGCGCCGCGATCGAAGCCAGCGCGGCGGGATCGGGATCACTGGGCTGCCAATCGAGCGCGGGGAACGTGACAGCGAAGTGGACTATATGTTCGCCGCTGCCGCTCGCCACTTCCAGCACCAGCCCGGCATCAGGCAGTTCGTCCCGCAGGACAGCCGCGATCGCATCGCGGTTGCGCAGCGTCGCGGGGGCATGGCGGCGCGGATCGGGGCCGTCGCCCTGCGGCGTCCAGGGTGCGGGGGCATCCTGTGTCATGGACAAATCCTTGTCTGTAGCCGGCCGATGCAAAAAGGGCGGTGGAGATCCTCCACCGCCCTTTGCGTCCGGCTTATTCGGCGGCGACCGCCAGGTCCGGTTCGGACCAGGTCAGCACCGGCTTGCGTGCGGCCAGCGTCTCGTCGAGACGACGGCGCGGGGCGTGATAGGGCGCGCCCTTCAGTGCCTCGTCACCCGCCTTGGCCCGTTCGGCGAGGCTCCGCAGCGCCATGATGAACTGATCGAGCGCCGCCTTGCTTTCCGTCTCGGTCGGTTCGACCAGCATCGCGCCATGGACGACCAGCGGGAAATACATGGTCATCGGGTGGAAGCCTTCGTCGATCAGGCCCTTGGCGATATCCAGCGTCGTGAAGCCTTCGGCCAGCCCCTTGTCGCTGAACAGTGCCTCATGCATGCACGGACCAGCACCGCCGAAGGGCGCGTCGAGCACATCATCCAGGCTGCGCAGGATATAGTTGGCGTTCAGCACCGCATCGCTCGCGACCTGGCGCAGGCCGTCGGCGCCGTGGCTGAGGATATAGGTCAGCGCGCGGGTGAACATGCCCATCTGGCCATGAAAGGCGACCATGCGGCCAAAGGTCTGGGCGTGGTGATCCTCCGCCGTTTCCTCTTCGACCAGCACGAACTTGTCGGCCTGCTTTTCCACGAAGGGGAGCGGCGCGAAGGGGGTGAGCGCTTCCGACAGCACCACCGGCCCCGAACCCGGACCACCGCCGCCATGGGGCGTCGAGAAGGTCTTGTGCAGGTTGATGTGCATCGCGTCGACGCCCAGGTCGCCGGGGCGGACCCGGCCGACAATGGCGTTGAAGTTCGCGCCGTCGCAATAGACGAAGGCCCCGGCGGCATGGACCGCGTCGGAGATGGTCTTCATGTCGCGCTCGAACAGGCCGCAGGTGTTGGGGTTGGTGATCATCACCGCCGCAACGTCCGGGCCCAGACGGGCCTTCAACGCTTCCAGGTCCACGCGGCCATCCGGGATCGCGGGAATATCCTCGACCTTGTAGCCGCAGAAGGCGGCGGTGGCGGGATTGGTGCCATGGGCGCTTTCCGGCACCAGGATGACGCTGCGGGCGTCACCACGGGCTTCGAGCGCGGCGCGGATCGCCAGCAGGCCGCACAGTTCGCCATGGGCGCCCGCCTTGGGCGACATGGCGACCGAGTGCATGCCGGTCAGCGTCACCAGCCAGGCGGCCAGTTCATGGATCACGGCCAGCGCGCCCTGCACCGTCGACTGCGGCTGCAGCGGGTGGATATCGGCGAAACCGGGCATCCGCGCGACCTTTTCATTGAGGCGCGGGTTGTGCTTCATGGTGCAGCTGCCGAGCGGGAACAGGCCAAGGTCGATGGCGTAGTTCTGACGCGACAGGCGGGTGTAGTGGCGCACCGTTTCCTGCTCCGACAGGCCGGGCAGGCCGATGCTGTCGGTGCGGGCGAGCGAGCCGAGACGGCTGGCCACCTTGGGCGCTTCGGCGAAATCGACGCCGGTGGTGTCGGTCGAGCCGATCTCGAAGATCAGCTTTTCCTCCAGCATCAGCGCGCGGTTGCCGGTGGCGGTTTCCGGGGCCATATGCTCTTGCGCGACGGCCTGCGGGGTGGTCGGGCGACCTTCCTTCAACATGGTCATGCCAGTTCCTCCTCAAGCGCTGCGGCAAGGGTTTCGATATCCTCCGGCGTGACGGTCTCGGTCACGGCGACGACCAGACCGTTGCCGATCTCCGGCGCGTCCGGGAACAGGCGGCCGAGCGAGACGCCGGCCAGCACGCCCTTGTCGGCGAGGTTGCGGACGACGTCGCGCGCATCCTTGGTCAGGACCAGCGTGAATTCGTTGAAGAAGCCGTCGTTGAGCAGGGTCACGCCCGGCACCTTGGCCAGACGGTCGGCAGCCTGCACGGCCAGGCCGTGGTTCAGGGTCGCCAGCTCGCGCAGGCCCTTCTCGCCCAGCAGGGTCATGTGGATGCTGAACGCCAGCGCGCACAGGCCCGAATTGGTGCAGATGTTCGACGTCGCCTTCTCGCGGCGGATATGCTGCTCGCGGGTGGAAAGCGTCAGCACGAAGCCGCGCTTGCCGGCCGCATCGACCGTCTCGCCGCACAGGCGGCCCGGCATCTGGCGGACATATTTCTGCTTGCAGCCGAACAGGCCGAGATAGGGACCGCCAAACTGGAGGCCGACGCCGATCGACTGGCCTTCGCCCACGACGATGTCCGCGCCCATATGGCCCGGCGCCTTGATCGCGCCCAGCGCCACCGGCTCGGTGACGACCGCGACCAGCAGCGCACCGGCGGCATGGGCCGCGTCGGCCAGCGGGGTCAGGTCGGCGATGCGGCCGAGAATGTCGGGATATTGCACGACGACGCAGCTCGTGTCCTTGTCGATGCTGGCGATCAACGCGTCGATATCCGTCGCGGCGTCCAGCGTCGGCGCCTGATGCACCAGCGCGTCGCCGGTGAACTTCGCCATGGTGTTGGCGACCGAGACATAATGGGGGTGCAGGCCGGACGACAGCAGCGCCTTGCCGCGCTTGGTGATGCGGCGGGCCATGCCGATCGCTTCCCAGCAGGCGGTCGAGCCGTCATACATGGAGGCATTGGCGACATCCACGCCCAGCAGGCGGGCGACCTGGGTCTGGAACTCGAACAGCACCTGCAGCGTGCCCTGCGCGATTTCCGGCTGATAGGGCGTGTAGGCGGTCAGGAACTCGCCGCGCTGGATCAGATGATCGACGCTGGCTGGCACATGATGCTTGTAGGCGCCGGCGCCCAGGAAGAAGGGCGCTTCCCCTGCCGACAGATTCTTGCGAGCGAGCGCGCCCATGTGGCGCTCGACCGCCAGTTCGCTGGCATGATCGGGCAGGCCGGCGATGGTGCCGCTCAGGCGGGCTTCGGCGGGCACGTCGATGAACAGGTCATCGATCGTCTCCGCGCCGATGACGGACAGCATTTCCTGCCGGTCGGTGTCGGTAAGGGGTAGGTAGCGCATGTATTTCTCCACTCCCCTCCCTTTTAGGGAGGGGCCGGGGGTGGGTGCGATTGCGCAGCAATCGCCGGCAACGCCTGAGGCCAGGTTGCAAGGCTCGCTTCGCTCGCCACCCACCCCAACCCCTCCCTTGAAAGGGAGGGGCGATTATCGGATCAGAGGCTCGCCACGAACTTCTTGTAGGCGGCTTCGCTCATCAGGCCTTCCAGCTCGCTCGCGTCGGCGATGCGCAGCTTGAAGAACCAGCCATCTTCCTCGGCATCGCTGTTAACCAGCGCCGGCTCGTCTTCCAGCGCGCCATTGGCTTCGACGACTTCGCCCGAGATCGGGGCATAGACGTCGGACGCGGCCTTGACCGATTCCACGACGGCGGCGTCGTCGCCCTTTTCGAAGGTCGTGCCTTCGGCAGGCAGTTCGACGAACACGATGTCGCCCAGCTGTTCCTGCGCATAGTCGGTGATGCCGACGGTGGCGATGTCGCCTGCAACGTCGATCCATTCATGTTCGTCGGTGAAATAGCGGCTCATGCTTGCTCTCCTCGAAAAGCGGTAATTCAGGCCTTGCGGCGATAACGATGCGGAACGAACGGCATCGGCGCAACCGCCGCTGCAATCCGCTTGCCGCGCACCTCGATCTCCAGCGCGGTGTCGAGCGCGGAATAAGGCAGGCTGACCCAGCCCATGGCGATCGGCGCGCCCACGCTCGGCGCGAAGCCGCCCGAGGTGACTTCGCCCACCAGCACGTCGCCGGCATAGATTTGCGCGCCTTCGCGGGCCGGCAGGCGGCCTTCGATCTTCAGGCCGACACGCTTGGAACCGGGGCCTTCGGCCAGTTCCTTCATCACGCGGGCATGGCCGATGAAGCCACCTTCCTCGCGGCGGCGCTTCTGGATGGCAAAGCCCAGGTCCGCGCCGATGGTGCTGACGGCGGGCGACAGGTCATGGCCATAGAGCGGCAGGCCGGCTTCCAGACGCAGCGAGTCACGCGCGCCAAGGCCGATCGGCTTGACCTGCGGCAGCGCGCACAGCGCATCGGCCAGCAGCGCGACGGAATCGCCCGGCACGCTGATTTCAAAGCCATCCTCGCCGGTATAGCCAGACCGGCTGATCCACAGCGGCACGCCGCGCCAAGTGAAGGGACCGGACTGCATGAAGATGAGGTCGGCGGTTTCGGGGATGAGCGCGGCCATCGCCTCGCCCGCTTCGGGGCCCTGCAGCGCCAGCAGCGCCTGATCGGCCATATGGTTCATGGTGACGTCGTCGGGCAGATGCTCGATCATCCAGCCGATATCGTCATATTTGGTCGCGCCATTGACGACCATGTAGATCGCCGCGCCTTCGAATGCACCATCGCCGGGACGCGAGACCATCAGGTCGTCGAGGATGCCGCCTTCCGCGTCCAGCAGCATCGAATAGCGCTGGCGGAAGGGCTTCAGCCCCTTGATGTCGCTGGGCAGCAGGGTTTCGAGCGCCGCGTCAACGCTGGCGCCGCCGGTCTCGTCGGAGAAGGTGAGCTGGCCCATATGGCTGACGTCGAACAGGCCGGCATGTTCGCGGGTCCAGCTATGTTCGGCCATGATGCCTTCATACTGGATCGGCATGTGATAGCCGGCGAAGCCGACCATGCGCGCGCCCTTGGCACGGTGCCAGGCGTCCAGCGGCAGGGCTTCGAGGGGCAGTTCCGCTTCGAGGGCGGCGACGTCGTCAGTGGCGGTCATGGCAAGACCTTTCCGTAGGAGGGATGCGGCGACAGGCCAGCGCGGCCGACGAATCGGCGCTTCCGGCATGCCACCCCCTCTGTCACGGAACCTGAGAGCTTTGACCAGCGGCCTGGGACCGGCTGGCTTACCCCTTCGGTGGGACGGCACGGGGCCATCCGCTTTCCAGAGTATCTACGCGCGATGCGGTCCTTTGGCCTGAGAGATTCCGGGGCGGTTGCTCCTTCGGCGACGGGCTCAAGCCTGAAAGGCGCCCATGCTCTCCCGCATCGTGCCCGCTGCCGAATCCTCGGCACCGGAGACGCCCCACGCATTTGCCCAAAGCGCGGGCGGCGTCAATCGGGCAAATGTCGCAGGGACGCAGGTTATGGCCGGATCAGCCTTCCTCGCGCGCCAGCCGCTGCGCCATCGCCAACGCCGCCGCCCGGCATTCGGAGAGCGCCGCATCGGCCGCTTCGTCCGAGAGGGTCAGGTCGGCAAAGCCCGCCTCTCCCTCGAACATCTCCAGGAAGCGGGTGACGCCGGCATAGTTGGAGTCCGCGACGGCGCGCTGGATGAGGTCGATCCGATCCGCCCAGGGCCGCGCGCCCTGTGCCCGCAGCAGGCGGGAAAGATCGTCAAGCTGGGCGGCAAAGGCCGCAATCTGGGGATGCAGTGTCATGGGCAGAGAGATAAAGCCCGCGCGACGACCGGACCAGCCGGCTGAACGCCAACGCAGCGTTTCCGTTGGGGTGGTTGGGTGGAAACAAGACATAGCCCCTCCCTTCCAGGGAGGGGTTGGGGTGGGTTGCGAGCGCAGCGAGCTTCTGCCCTATCGACCGTAGACCGCCGCTACGCGGCGCACCCACCCCCGGCCCCTCCCTGGAAGGGAGGGGAGTAGGAAACGTC